>JBDTJC010000054.1:0-9980 GCA_039936055.1 Polyangiaceae bacterium
CGCCTACGCCGAACCCCGTCATGCTTCGCACTTGGACTCACAGCCCTTTGCGTCGCTTGATTTCCTCCATCATGCGGCGATATTCGACTTCCCAGACCGCGGTGCCCTCCTGCACGTGCTTGAGTTGGCCGCGCACCTGAGTCTCGATTTCTTCTTCTTCCGCGAATTGACGGCGCAGCGGGTCGCGCATCTTGCGGCGCAGCACGAAGTCTTCCGCGAAAATCTCCTCCACGTTGGCGGAGTGCATCAGCATTTCCACGAGTTGGTCCAAGAGATAATCGATCGCGTCTTCACCGAGCTTCATCTTGCGCTCTTCGGCGACGAGCTTTCGGATCCGGTTGTACTCGGTCTGCGCGAGGCCGCGTGCAGCGAGCATGGACTTGGCCTGCTCGCTGACTTCCTGCTCGTCCCGGATGTACTGGTTGAGCACCGAGGCGATGTCGAGGCCGACCTCCTTCGGGGAATCGCTTTCGACGTCCCCCCCTGAAAGAAGCGCACCGACCATTTCGGCCGCAATTTGGGGCACCTTCGCGCTGTGAAGCCGCATGCGCCCCTCCTATCCTATTTTGCGCGCGATCTCAGCCGGTTTCGGCGTGGATCGCGCCCGCAGTGTCGAATTTTCCACGGCCAGGCCGGGCGTCCTTGGCTCGCGGCCTGAAATTACGGCTTCTGGGCGGCGCGGGAGCCGCGACGCAGGCGCCTGAAAACGGCTTGTCGCTGGCGCTGCTTGTACGCGTCGTGGCTAGCTTCACCGGTCTCGTTGGCAGCCTCACTCTCGGCGTCTAGCACTTGAAATTCGCACAGCATGTACACGATGGGCCCCAAGTTCTCGGAGCCGGGCGGCGCGAGTTCCATCAGGTGCGTCGGCACCCGGACCGGCACGTCCGTCACGAACTGAATCACGCGGTAGGTGGGTGCACTGAAGCGATTGTCCGTGGGTAGCAGAGCGTCATCTAGCTGGCCCTGGAACTCAGGCACCATGGCGGCCAAGTGAGCGTTCTGGTCGCAGTAGCTCCGGAAATGGAAAATCGTGTTCGTGCTCTGTTTGGGCACGACGTAGTTGAACGGAAACAATTGCTCGGTCAGGTAATGCAGGACCGGGAGCACGTGATCTGGGGTCTTGGTCACGATGCGAAATCGCAGCTTGTCGTACAAGGCCGCCGCGGTCGCTTCGGGCTTGGACAGCAGCTTCGTGTACGTGGAGTCCAAGTTCTTTCGTCCGCCGATGAACTCGGTGATGGGAAAGCCCTCGCTCAGCATCGTACCGACCACGCGGTAAACCTTCTCTTCCACCAGGTGGAAGAGGTCGCGATCGCTGACGGGTAGGCGGAACAGCAGCTCGCGCCCAGCCATGTGATTGATGATCTGCACGGTCTTGAGGATCGTGCAGGCGCACAACTGGCGATGTCCACTGCCCGAGGCGAGGATCATCAGCTCTTCGATCCCCATGGCCTCGACCGGCTTTGGGATCGCAAATTTGAAGTGACGCCTGAGGTAGCTCACTGCGTCACGCTTGACGTGTTCGATG
This sequence comes from Polyangiaceae bacterium, assembly GCA_039936055.1. Classification (GTDB taxonomy): domain Bacteria; phylum Myxococcota_A; class Polyangia; order Polyangiales; family Polyangiaceae; genus PMG-095. The sequence continues at coordinate 1,529 of JBDTJC010000054.1, forward strand.
AAGCTGCGATCCCCCGGACGGTCCACGCTCAGTTCGTGGTTTTCGAGAAAGCGACGGGCAGATTCAGGGCCGGTCAGATTCAGTCGGTGCCAGTCGATCACCGAGCTGCCGCTCAAAATGAGGCGCAGCGCCTCCACATCGTGCAGCGACAGGTCTTCGATGAGCTTCAGGCGAGCTGAGCGCTCTCCGGAGCGCGGCGGCTCGCTATCCGATTGAGTCAGTGGTTCGTCGTTGTCGCGTTACCCGGCGTCGGGCGGCCTAGGGCCAGGGTGCCGAAGAAGATGCCGATCGTAACGCCAAGCACCGCCAGCTGCGCACCGAAAGGCCCGTGAGCAGCCATCAGAACAACGGGGATCGGGGCGACGAGGTACCACGGATTCAACTTCATTCTCGGGTCTCCGACGGGAATGGGCGCGGGGCGCGTTACTAGAATCTCAGCTCGGAAAGGTAGGATTCAGACTCAAGTGAGTGAAGGTAAGTACGTGTAGGTGAGAGTGGCACAGGAGCGACTCGAGGGGCAAACTGTTACCGAGGCACGGCGCCGCATTCAAGCCTTTCCGACACGCTCAGTTATTTATGTGGGTGTCAGGCCTTCAATAACTATCGGCCGGGTGAGTGGCCTACGGGATCTATGCCCGCAACACGCTTAGGTTTGTTAGCGTGACCGGGGTGGATAGTCGTCGTTGCCGACTGATCGCGCAGGCGTTGCGGGCGTGGCTCGGTCTCGTTGCTTTGGCGGCTTCAGTTTCGCTGGTGGGCTGCGGAGATAGCGGCTTCCTGCCGTCGACCGTGGACCCAGGTGCGGACTTCGCCGTGGCAGACGTCGTGTTCGACGAGAAATATTTCTACTGCAAGGTCGAGCCTGTTTTGTTTAAGAACAGCTGCGGCAGCGGCGATCCTGCTCAGGGAGATCCGCAAGGCGGCTGTCACTATAGCGCCACAGCGTACCGCCTCACCGACTACATGCCGCGGGTCGGTGACACCTGTAACGGCGGGATCGTCCCGGGCATGGGGAGCATTCCGGATGCGGCTCGACACAACTATCAGACCTCGCAAGCACGCATGAAGCGCGATCCCGATCTAGCGCCGCTGCTGCAACGTCCGACCGCGAATCAATATCATCCGCGCAAAATATTCGCTCTTGACTCGCCGGACGCGGACGCGATCCGGCAGTGGGCGACGCAGTTCTCGAATCAATGAGAGCTCTGCTCACAGCGCTCGCGTTCTGCGCTGCTATGGCTCCGTTGCGCGCATCTGCAGCGGATTCGGAGGATGTGGATGCCTTCGCACGTGTCATCGTGGCGGACACAGATCTGCGCTCCGGTCCAGGTGTGTCCCACCGCGTGATCTATCATGCGCGCCGGGGCGAAACATTTTTGATTCAGACGCGCGAGACCTCGGGCTTCTGGTTACAGGTTCTGCTCGCTGACGGTCGCACTGCGTATGTCTTGGGTGACACGGTCGAAGCGGTTGCGGTGAGTGAGGACGCGCCAGACGCTCCGTCCAAGCCGGGCTTCTTTGCGCCACCCGCGTTGCAATCGGCGCGCGGCGGGTTCGCGCTGATGGCGGGCGTGTACGATCGCGACGGCTATGTAGAGTTGAAGCCGGCGTTCGTGTTGGCGCCGGCGATCGCCTTCGAACCGTTCATCGGCCTGGCCTTGAAGAGCGACAGCCGACGCGTCACCTACGGCTTGTCCGGCACGCTCAACTTGGCTCCGGATTGGGCGATCGCGCCGTTCGTGACCCTGGGCGCTGGCGGCATGCACGAGTCACCCAAGGACGAACCGGGGGTGCAGCACGTGCGCAATTGGTTTCAGGCGCGCGCCGGCGGAGGCCTCTTGGTTTCGCTGCGCTGGCGAGTGCTGCTGCGCCTGGAAGCCTCGAACATGGTGCTGTACACCGAGGATGCGTATCAAAATGTGCAGACCTACATCGGCGGGCTCGGGACCTATTTTTGAGCTGCAAAATGCGAGAGGACCACGCGATGACGATCCGCGAATACCTGAACCGTGGCTGGGCAATGAGGCTGCCGCTCGTGGGCGTGGGAGTGTGCCTCGTGCTGGCTAGCGCCGGTTGCGCGACCGTGCGCCCCGAGCAACGCGCCATGCTCGCGGATCCGACCATGCAGTTCGATGCGCCATCGCCGGAGCAGTCGGCCCTCGATCACACTTTGGACAATCGTGAAGGGTCGACGGGCGGCGGTTCGGTCAAGGGAGGCGGCTGCGGCTGCAATTGAGGTGTTAGGGGCGAGGCTCTTCGAGACGATGCGCAGGCATCACGTTCAGCGGGCACTGCTGCGCCTGGCGTGCGTGGGTGCCTGCCTGGCCGTCGTGCTCACCGCCAGCGTGGCTCGGGCACAGGTCGCGTCGCTCGATGTGAGCTCGGCGTTGTTCCTGGAGCCGTCGTCGCGCAGTCAGCTGATGGTGATCAACCCGAGTGCCAAACTCAATGTGGCGCCCTCGGATTGGCTAAGTTTTCAGGGCAATTACGAGGCAGACATCGTATCGGGTGCGAGCGAGTCCTTGAAGGGCGGTCGGCTCAGCAACGTGGATATCGTCACCTCTGCGACTAAGTTCTCGGACACGAGGCACGCCGTCACGGGCGGGTTCACGGTGACGCGTGCGGCGACGCACTTGAGCGGCAGCTATACTTACGGCACCGAGCATGACTACCGCTCGAATGGCTTTGCCGTTTCGGCGGGTACTGATTTTTTGCAGAAGAACACGCAGCTCGAACTATCTTACGGACGTGGCTTCGACCAAGTGTGCACGACGGCGTACAGTGCCGCGGATGCGCCGTCGGCCCGCCTCGCCCTGGATAACTCGAAGGGTTGCTTCACGAACGACCCGAAACGCGCTGCGAGGGAAATCAGCCTGAACAATTTTCAGGTCGGCTGGACGCAGACTTGGACGCCGGAGTTTGCAACGCAGTTCGTGCTCAGTGCGGCGTTGCAGCACGGTTTTCTTGGCAACCCGTATCGCTCGGTGGTGATCGCGCCAGCGGGTGATCAGGCGCTCGAGAACCACCCCGAAAATCGCGCTCGCGGCGCGCTGGGGCTGCGCGGTAAGTACTACGCGCGCAGCTTGGACACTGCGTTCTCGGCAGGCGCGCGCCTGTATCGCGACACTTGGGCGATCTTCGGGCAAACGTACGAGCTCGACGCCGAGCGTTACCTGTTGCCCTGGCTCCGAGCGTTGGTGCGCGCCCGCTACTACACGCAAACCGGCGCGTTGTTTTGGAGCGATGACTACACGGGCGGCGAGCCCGCGAGCGGCCCGCGCGGCCAATATTGGAGCGGTGACCGCGAACTCTCACCGCTGTCCAGCTACCTGGTGGGCGGCCGCGTGATCGCCACGCGCGAGGGTGGGCGGCCTGGAGCGCGCATTGCGGGCTTGTTCTTGAGCTGCAATGCCTCGCTCGGCTTCGACCTGCTCAAGACCAACCTGCATGACTTCACGCTCGGCGGGCGCAAGCCGGATGACACATTGGCCCTGCTCTGGACGCTCGGTTTCAACGGCGAGTTTTAGCGGTCGCCGCGCAGCCCGCGCTTGCGGGCCAGATCATACAGGTGCTTGCGGTCCATTTTCGCTTCGCGGGCCGCGGCGCTGATGTTCCCGCCATGCCGGTCCAGTAGCCACGCGACGTAACGGCGCTCGAACTCAGACTCGAAATCCGAGCGGATTTCACGGTAGCTCTTGTCAGAGTCGAACGCAGGGTAGCCCGCGCTCCCGGCCGAGGGCTGAACTCCGCCGATGGAGCCGGGCGAAACGGGCAGATCCACGAGGCGGATCTCGCGTTCGCCGCCGGCCGCAGCGATGTAGATGGCGCGGTCCAGCACATTGCGGAGTTCGCGCACATTGCCCGGCCAATCATGGGCGGCCAGCGCGCTGACCGTCTCGCGCGTGAGCGAGATCGCCGAGGCGCTCGGATCGCGCTTGCGCGCCAATTCCAAAAATTGATCCACCAGCGCGGGCACGTCTTCACGCCGAGTGCGCAGCGGGGGCACGGTGATCGGAACGACGGAGAGCCGGAAATACAAATCTTCGCGGAATTTGCCGCGCTCGACTTCGTCTTTCAGATTGCGTTTGGTGGCGGCCACGATGCGCGCCTCGGCGTGCAGCGGCTTGTTGCCACCGACCCGGCGGAACTCCCCGGACTCGAGCACGCGCAGCAACTTGGGTTGCACGTCCAACGGAAGTTCACCGACTTCATCCAAGAACACAGTGCCGCGGCCGGCGATTTCGAACGCACCTTGGCGCGCGGCGACGGCGCCCGTGAATGCGCCGCGCTCATGACCGAAGAGCTCGCTCTCGATCAGGTTGTAGCTGACCGCGCCGCAGTCCACGACCACAAAGGGTTGGTCCTTGCGGGAACTCATCTGGTGGATTGAACGCGCGAGGACGTCCTTGCCGGTGCCCGTTTCGCCCTCCAGCAGCACGGAGGCGTCGGTCGGGGCGATGCGCTCGAGGACGCCGAAGATCTGCCGCATGGGCAGGCTTGTACCCAGCGCTTCACCGAAGCTGCTGGCTTCACTCGGCAGCACCTGCGTGCGATTCGGCTCGCCGCGTAGCAGCAGTTCTACGCTGCCGACTACGATGGTCGAGCCAGATTCAATGACTGCTTCGCGAACGGCAGTACGCCCCACGCGCGTGTGATTCGTGGAGCCGAGATCACGCACTATGATTCCGAGTGGCGTGCGCTCGAGTTCACAATGGTGACGCGACACGGTGTCGTCGGGTAGCACGAGGTCGTTATCCGGTGCCTTGCCGACCGAGAGCCGCTCACCGAGCTTGACGCGCTTGCCGCGAGCCGAGCCAGAGACCACGACGAGCAGCAAGTCATCGGACTGCGCCCCCGGCGGAGGCTGCGCTCGGGTAGCGATTTCGGGTGAGGGGACGGGATGAGTCACTCAGAAACCACCAGCGGCGAGCGCAATCAGGGTCTCGCCACCGACCAGCGTAACGTGCCGCTGGAGGTTTGTCTGCAGTCCTTCGCGAGGGCTTTGAGCGACCCGCGTAGGCGCGGCTGCGGGAGCCGCTGTGGGTGTGGGATTTTGCGGACTTTCCACGATGTTCAGCGTGACGACATAGTCGCCATTGGGCAGCGAGGCGTGCTGCCGAACCTGCAACGGTGGCGCATGGTCGAACGCGAGCGTCACCCCACCACTCGGCTCGGGCTCCCCGACGCGCTTCCATGAAGCGCTGAAGCGGACCGCATTGGGGAACACCGAGCCGAGCGGGAATAGCAACGTTTGATCGTGTGGGTACGAGCGCATCAAGTGCCCGCCCAGCCAGACAGCGCCGAACATCACTAGCGCCCGCGTGGCCAGGCGCCGCGGGAAGCTTCCCTGTGCGAACGTTGCGGCAATCGATCCGATCAACGCCCAACCTTTTTGGGCGCCGGGGTCGAAGCGGCAGGTGCACCGGGGGCGTGAGTTGGGGGAGCGCCGTTGGCGGCGGCGGCGCTTGCCGACGCGGCGGCGAGGGCCACGGCCTGCATGCGATTGGCGTCCAGCATACGGATCAACTGCACTAGCCGCGTGATCGTTGCTTCGGGCAACGGGAACGCGGGCATCTTGCCGCGGCCTTGGCGGATCGTTGCGGCGATGGCTTCGTCCGTTGTTGATGCTTGCCAGTCGGAGCGAGACAAATCCGCGGCGTGCAGCATGGGGCCTTCGGGACCGTCGCCATGTCCGAGCGTGCCGTGACAGTTGGTGCAGTTCTGTTGCCAGGCGACGATCGTCACGTCGTCCAAGCCGTGCCCGGGTTCGGAGGAGCCGGCATCGGTGACCTGCACTTGGTCCGCGTTAGGGTTCGCCGTGTGATCGTGATCGCTGGGCCGCCACGGACGGAGGTCCGAAGGCGTTCCGTTGCAGGCAGCACACCACGCGCTGAGCACCAAACCCACCACAAACGTCCTCATCCGAGCGCGCATTGTCTCCTGCCATAGCACGCAAAAACGATCCTCGGGCAGGTTCTTTGCCCCATTCTAGGGACTCACAAACGACGAACGGCCGGCATTGCTGCCAGCCGCTCGTTGCGCGCTGTCGTTGTGGCCACGGCCCCAACGACAGCCTCCGGTGCGAAGGCTATGCGCTCAGCTTCTCATTCGAACACTTTGCCACCCGCGGTCGGGTCGAGCCCTAAGTAGCATCCCGCATGGTTCGTTGCGGTGCACGGCTTCTTGCTGGTGAGAGCCGCGATGCGGAACTCCGTTCGGCGATTTTTAGCGCGACCTTCTTCGGTCCCGTTATCAGCGAGCGGCTTGCTTTGACCGAAACCGACCGCGAGCAGGCGCTCTTTCTTCACGCCCTTGGCGATTGCGGCGTTCTTGACGGTCAGCGCGCGCTGGCCCGAGAGCTGTACGTTTCCCTCAACCGTACCGGTGTTATCGGTGTGACCTTCGATGCGCAATTGAGTGACCTTGGGGTTTTGGTCCAAGAAGGTCTTGAGTTGGTCGACGACGGCGTCGCTACCCGCTCCAGCCTTGAATGCGGCCGAGTTGGTGTCGAACACGATCTCGCCCGGGATCTGCACGCTGTCGCCCTTGACCACGACGGCCGCGGGGGTCGGGGCAGGTGCCGGGGCGGCGACGGGAGCCGGAGCCGGAGGAGGCGGGGGCGGCGGGGGCGGCGCAGGCGTCGGAGCGGCAGCCGGCTCGGAACCCGCCTTGAAGGATGCGGTGCACGCGCTGAGCGACGAGACCACGACTGCGGCGCCGGCAACGGCGATCACGAACGCTGACTTTCCAAACATTTTAACAATCCTCCACTAACTCTAGGTGTGTGGCGCTGCGCGAAATTCGTGCAGTTCCCCTGACTATTGGGCAAACCGCTAGTCCAAGTCCCTGGGTCCACGCAAGCCGCGGGACCGCGCTAGCGGCGATCCTAGGTCGATAGACGGAGCCGGCGAGCGTTCTGTTCAACCGCGAATGTGCCGCCAGTTGCAGATTTTTTAGGTCCGACGGCCGGAGCGGGCGCCAAGGGCCGCGCACGGCTCTGGATGAGTGGTAAGCCAGTGGCTCGTGGCGCGCGAGTTCGTTCATTTACACGTTCACTCCCAGTACTCGTTCCTGACGAGCGCGGTTAAGGTCGACGACCTCGCCAAGCGCGCCAAGGCGCAAGGCATGAGAGCGGTGGCGCTCACCGATCACGCCAACATGTTCGGCGCGATCCGGCACTACAACTACGCGCGTGCGAACGGCCTCACGCCGATCCTCGGTTGCGAAGTCAACGTGGTCCGCAAGGACGCCTCCGCTGCTTTCGATCATCTCGTACTGTTGGCCTCGAACAACGAGGGCTATCAGAACCTGATCCGGCTCGTGTCCGAGGGGCATTTGCGTTCGGCGAGCCCCCACGGGTCGGCCATTTCGGTTTCGCAGATCGCGGAACGCAGCAAAGGGTTGATCGCGCTCACTGGCTGTTTGGGGGGCGTAGCGGCACAACGCATCCTCGAATATGGCCCAGCTAGTGGCGAGGGCGTGCTGGGCGAGCTGAAGGACTTGTTCGATCCCGGACACGTGTTCGTCGAGCTGCAAGATCACGGCTTTCCGGAGCAGAGCGTCGTCAACGACACGCTGCTCAAAGCAGCCGATCGACTCGGTTTGCCGACGGTCGCGACGAACGACGTTCACTTCATGAACAAGGAGGACGGGCAGGCACACATCTACCTCGAGTGCGTGCGCCAAGGCCGTACCTTTGCCGAAGCCGAGCCGCTGCATCACGGCAGCTTTGAGATGTACCTGAAGAGCCAAGAGGAGATGGTGCAAACCTTCTCCGCGCTGCCGAAGGCCATCGACAACACGCTACTCATTACCGAGATGTGCTCCGGGCTGAAGCTGAATCTCGGCCAGCCGATGCTGCCGCGCTTCACGGTACCTGAAGGCTACGACACCGACGGCTACTTCCGGCACGTGTCCTTGCTCGGGTTGCAGGATCGTCTGAACGAATTCCGCGGCATTGGCAAAGTCGTCGACGAGGCGGTGTATCATCAGCGCTTAGAGCGCGAGCTCGCTGTGATCGTCGGGATGAAGTACCCGGGTTACTTCTTGATCGTGTGGGACTTCATCCGCGAGGCAAAGGCGCGCGGGATCCCGGTGGGGCCCGGTCGCGGCTCCGGTGCGGGTTCGATCGTAGCGTATTCACTCGGGATTACCGAAATCGACCCGCTGCCTTACAACTTGTTGTTCGAGCGCTTCCTGAATCCGGAGCGCGTGAGCATGCCCGACTTCGACGTCGACTTTTGCATGGCGCGTCGTGATGAAGTCATCAAGTACGTGTCGCAGAAATACGGCGAGGAGAGCGTCGGACAGATCGCGACGTTTCAAAATCTCAAAGCCCGCAGCGTGATCAAGGACGTGGCGCGCGCGATGGGCATGCCCGCGCCCGAGGCGCAGCGCATCGCCAGCATGGTGCCCGACAAGGGCCAAGGGAAGACGTACACGATCGAAGAGG
>JBDTJC010000055.1:0-22510 GCA_039936055.1 Polyangiaceae bacterium
CGAGCAAAAAAGCCCCCTCAGAAAACTTGCGAAAAGTCTTCAAAGGGGGCCCTTCCAGAGTTGCGAAATCCTGGAGGACCGATGCTGACCGATTTGCTGTTGGAAGAAAAATTCTTTGCGGTACTGACCGGGCTAGATGCGGAAATAGCGAAGAAAGTGGCGGTCTCAGGCTGCCCGCACTGCGGAGGGCCTCTGTACCAGGCCAACTATGAGCGCAAGCCGCGGGGCGGGCAGCTCGCCGCGGCGGGGGAGGCATTCTCGATCCGGCACTCGCTGTGCTGCGGTCGGGAGGGCTGTCGCAGGCGGGCGCTGCCGCCGTCGCTGAGGTTTCTGGGCCGCCGGGTCTACGTCGGCGCCGTCGTGCTGCTGGCGAGCGTGGTGGCTCAGACCCTGTCGGTGCTTCGGGACGCTCGCGCCGCGACAGGCGTTCCGAAGCGGACACTCCGGCGTTGGGGGCTCTGGTGGCGAGACACGTTTCCACAAAGCTCGACGTGGGCCGAGCTCAGGGCGCGATTCGCGCCTCCGCCTCCGGACGAGTTAGCGCTTCCCAGTTCGTTGCTCGCGCGTCTCGGCTCTGACCTTGAGCAGCAGCAGCGCGTCTCAACCGTCGCGGACGTTTGCGATCTCGCAGCTCGGTTGCTGGCACCGGTGACCACGCTATCGGTGCCCGATGGATCACGTTTCGTGAGGGCTCTGCGCGCCCACATTGAGTTCGACTGACTCGCGCAAAAGATGGCATTACCCAGCAATTACTAGGTCGTTTAGGGTGTTCTCACCGGCTACGCAGATCCGTGATGGATCGCGCTCGTCGACGAAACACCATGACCGACAATACGAGCACGCCCGCGCGTGCGCGCTGGGCACGCTTTCGCTTTGGCGTCATCGCGCAGCTCCTCACTTCACCGCCGGAGCCAGGCGAGCTCGCCGCAAGTCTGGCCGCCCTCGCCGCGCGCTCGTGGCCGCATCCGACGAGCGGAGAGGCCATTCGTTTCAGCACGAAGACCATCGAGCGCTGGTTCTATATCGCTCGCGATCAGGAACAACCATTCGAAGCGTTGGCTCGCAAAGTGCCAAGTCACGCCGGGACGCATCCCAGCATTACTCCTGTCGTCGAGGCTGAGATCCGCACGCTGCGGCGACAACACACGCGCTGGAGCTACCAGCTCGTGCACGACAACCTGGCTGCCATCGCGCGCCTGAAACCCGAGCTCGGCGTGCTTCCAGGCTACGCCACCATCTGCCGCTTCATGAAGCATCATGGCCTCGGAAAACATCGAAAACCCCGCCGCCACGAGCAGGAGCCGGGCTTCGTCCCGCGCGAGCGACGCTCCTATGAAGTGCGACACGTTCACGCCCTGTGGCACTGCGATTTCCACAAAGCCAAACGCAAAGTCGTGACCGCCAGCGGCGAGCTGAAAATCGCAACCCTGTTCGGTCTGCTCGACGATCGCTCCCGACTCTGCTGCCACCTGCAGTGGTACCTGGGCGACGAAAATACTGAGAGCTTCGTCCACGGCCTCTGCCAAGGGTTTCAGAAACGCGGCCTCCCACGCGCGTTGCTCAGCGACAACGGTGCCCCAATGATCGCCGCCGAGACCGAAGAAGGACTCGAGCGTCTCTCGATTCAGCACCACACAACCCTCGCGCAAACCCCGGAGCAAAACGGCAAACAGGAGGTCTTCTGGGCCCAAGTCGAGGGGCGGCTCATGGCCATGCTCGAGGGCGAGCCCGTGCTCACCCTCGAGCTACTCAACCGCGCCACCCAAGCTTGGGTCGAGCACGAATACCATCGCCGCGTTCATAGCGAAATCAGCCAAACGCCCCTCGATCGCGCTGCCGAGGGGCCAAGCGTCGGACGCAAGTGCCCGTCCAGCGAAGAGCTCCGCCGCGCCTTCCGCATGCAGGTCGAGCGCACGCAACGAAAGAGCGACGGCACCCTCACCGTCGCGGGCGTTCGCTACGAAATCCCATCCGCCTATCGCACGCTCCTCCGACCCACCGTGCGCGTTGCGCGATGGGATCTCTCCAGCCTCGATCTCGTCGACGCGCGACGCGGTATTCACCTCGCCACGCTCTTTCCCATCGACAAGGAGCGCAACGCCGACCGGCGCCGACGCGCCCTCGCAGACCCAAGCGCTGGTGCCCGCTCTGAGCCTGCCCCCGCGCCCACCGGCACCGCCCCACTGCTGCGCGAGTACATGGCCGAGTACGCCGCCACCGGCTTGCCGCCTGCGTACATCCCTCACGACCACACCCGTGACGACGACGACGATGACGACGATGACCTCGACCAAGAGATCGAAACATGAATAACAAGCTCCAGTCCCTTTACGGCCTCAAATTCAACCCGTTTCGCCCCGATGTACCCGTCGAGGCGCTCCACACAACGCCCGCCGTCGACGCTTTCCTCCGCCGCGTCGAGCTCGGAATCGCTGACGGTGGATACGTCATGATCAGCGGCGATCCTGGCACCGGCAAGAGCGTCGCGCTCCGTCTCCTCGGCAAGCGGCTCGAGTCCTTGCGTGACGTCGTCGTCGGCACCATCGAGCACCCGCAGTCACGCACCATGGATTTCTACCGAGAGCTCGGCGACCTCTTCAACGTTCCCTTTACCTCTCACAACCGTTGGGGCGGCTTCAAGGCGCTGCGCGCGCGGTGGGCCGACCACATCGCCACGTCACTCACTAGACCCGTGCTCATCATCGATGAGGCGCAGGAGGCACTCTCTACCGTCCTCACCGAGCTCCGCGTCATGGCCAGCAAAGATCTCGACTCCAGACAACTGCTCTCTATTGTCCTCGCTGGTGACGCACGCCTCGTCGAGCGCCTCCGCTCTCCCGAGCTAATGCCACTCGGAAGCCGCATCCGACGACGCCTCGTGCTCGAATACGCCTCGCGCGACGAGCTGCTCGCGTGCCTCGACCACCTCCTCGATGTCGCGGGAAATCCCAGCCTCATGACCTCCGAGCTCAAGGCCACGCTCGCTGACCACGCCGCCGGCAACTACCGCGTCCTCATGAATCTCGCCGACGAGCTGCTCACCCTCGCTGTTGACCGCGACCTCCCGCGCCTCGACGAGAAGCTCTACCTCGAAGCGTTCGCACAAGCCGCTCCGAAAAAAACCGCCTCACCAAAGAAGCGCTGAGGTCGATGGTCACAATCGAGATGCTCGACGAGCGCGTACTGCACCAATTCCCTGAGGCCGCCGTGCTCCTCGTTCTCGACGCCGCCCTCGCGGCTACCGAACTCGCGCTCCGCGTCGAGCATCCCACTGTCGACGACCTCCCGTTCGATCCCCAGCACGAAATAGCCCCTTCTCTTCTCACCGCGCACCTCGTCCTTTCGCGCTCCGCGGAACTCCGCCACCTCCTCCAGCTCTACTCGGCCGCCGTCCTGCGCGCGATCGCCGACGAACAATCCAGCGACGCCGAAGACTGGTCCTTCTGACGCGCTGCGCCCCGCACGAATCTCGATCCGCAGCCCCTCAAACTACGCGCGCGTGCTCATCGCAACCGCCGCGCAACGCTCATGCGTGCAGCGCGCCCGCCGCACGCAATGCCAAGCCTGAAACGCGTTTCAGGCTTGGGCTACGACACAAGTCGAACGCCCCTGTCCGCACGCCCGGCGCCTGTGGTAGGAGTCGGCCATTGTGCGCGAACCGAAACCGATGAAGGGCATCGTTCTCGCAGGCGGCAGCGGCACGCGTCTCGATCCACTCACTCGAGTGGTGTCGAAGCAGCTTCTGCCCGTCTACGACAAGCCGATGATCTACTATCCGTTGTCCGTCCTGTTCCTGGCGGGCATACGGGACATACTCATCATCTCGACGCCGGTCGACTTACCGCTCTTCGAGCGGCTGCTCGGCACGGGTGAAGAGCTGGGCGTGCGCTTCACCTACGCCGTCCAAGACGCGCCCAATGGCTTGGCGGAAGCGTTCATCATCGGTCGTGAGTTCGTGGCTTCGGACTCGGTTTGCTTGGTCCTCGGCGACAACATTTTCCACGGCTCTGGGCTCGGCAAGTCCCTACTCGACGCCCGCGAAGACCTCGCCGGTGCGACCCTCTTCGGTTACCCGGTCGAAGATCCCGAGCGTTACGGGGTCGCGGAGCTCGGCCCGAACGGCGCCCTGATAGGGATCGAAGAGAAACCCAAAGTGCCGAAGAGCCGCCTCGCGGTAACTGGCCTCTACTTCTTCGACAACGGCGTGCTCGACATCGCGGCGAACCTGAAACCGTCGGCCCGGGGCGCGCTCGAGATCACTGACGTCAACAACGTCTACGTGCGTCAAGGTCGCGCCCGTATCGAAGTACTAGGTCGCGGACACGCTTGGCTCGACACCGGCACGCACGACAGCTTGCTGGATGCCTCTCACTTCGTTGCCACTTTGGAACGCCGGCAGGGCACGTCGGTGTCGTGCTTGGAGGAGATCGCCTACCGCCGCGGTTTCATCGACCGCGTCCAGCTCAAGCGCCTCGCAGAAAAGTGCGGCAAGAGCCAATACGGGAAATACCTGCGTAACGTTCTGATCGAAACCGAAAGCGGAGTCTAGTCGTTGCCATGCAAGTTACAGAGCTCAAGCTATCGGGCACCAAGCTGATTCAGCCGCGGGTGTTCGGAGATGAGCGCGGCTTCTTCTTGGAGACGTACAGCGCGCCCCGCTACATCGAAGCCGGCATCGACGTCACGTTCGTACAAGACAACCACTCACGCTCCGGACACGGTACCTTACGCGGTCTGCACTACCAATCGGAACCCGGGCAGGCCAAGCTGGTTCGCTGCACGCTCGGCCGCACTTGGGACGTCATCCTCGACATTCGGCCGAGTTCCCGGACGTTCGGGCAGTGGGACGCCGTGGAGCTCGACGACCAAACACGCAAACAGCTCTTCGTGCCCGTCGGCTTCGCGCACGGGTTCTGCGTGCTCAGCGATTTCGCCGAGGTTCAGTATAAGGTCAGCACTCCGTACGACGCCAAGACCGAGTGCTCGATCAGCTACGCTGACGCGGACCTCGCGGTGCCCTGGCCCATCGCAACGCCGCTGCTATCGGCGCGAGATCAGCAGGCCGAATCGTTCGCCTCGTTTCGTGCCCGAGTGTATCCGTGAAGGTTTGGATCACCGGTAGCCGTGGCATGCTGGCCCACGCGGTGACTGACCTCCTCACTCGTCGCTCGGTCGCATTCGTCGGCACGGACGCCGAGCTGGACATCACGAACGAAGAGGCAACACTCGCCTTCGCGCGTGACTTCGGCGTGACCCACATCGTCAATTGCGCCGCTTACACGCGCGTGGACGACGCCGAGAGCCAAGAAGACATAGCGGGAAGCATCAACGCGACGGGCCCGCAGAATCTCGGCGCAGCCGCGCTCGCTGTGGGCGCGAGCGTCGTGCACTTCTCAACGGACTACGTGTTCGACGGCCTTGCCACGAGCCCGTACGTGGAGGACGCGCCGTGTGCACCGAACAGCGCGTACGGCCGCACCAAGCTCGACGGTGAACGTCGACTCTTGGCTACCGTAACCGGTGACTCCGCCAGTCGTACCGTGCAAGTCCTCCGCACCTCTTGGCTTTTCGGAGAGGGCGGCAAGAACTTCGTCACGACGATGCTCGCACTGATGGCTGACCGTGACACGGTGCGCGTCGTGGCGGACCAGCACGGTCGTCCCACCTACACGCGGGACCTCGCCGAGGCGGCACTTGATCTCGCCGGGGTCTCGGACCAGGCTGCGCCCCGCGCGGGTTCCGGGGTTTTCCACTTTGCCAATCGCGGAGCGACCACCTGGCACCGCTTCGCCTCGCGCATTCTAGAGCTGGGCAAAGAAGTCGGCTTCGAGCTGCGCGCGAGCGTCGTCGAGCCCATCACGACGGCAGATTTCCCGCGGCCAGCGCCGCGCCCCGCCTATTCCGTGCTCGCCACGAACAAGATCGAGCAATCATTGCCTCGGGCTCCGCGGTCCTGGGACGATGCCCTTCGCAGTTATTTGCTGGCACTCAAAACTTCTTAGGATCGATCGATGTCAACGCTTAGAGAACCACAGAATGTCCTCGTCACGGGTGGCTCGGGGTTCATCGGCTCCGCCTTCGTGCGCTACCTGTTTCGGCAGCCGCAGTTCAAAGGCCGGGTGATCAACCTCGACGCTTTGACCTACGCCGCCAACCCGGACAACGTCGCCGGCGCGGTCGACCCCGCACGCTACGTATTCGTGCACGGCGACATCTGCATCGGCGAGCTGGTCGAGCGCGTGTGCCGCGAACAAAGCATCGATACCGTCGTGCACTTCGCAGCCGAGAGCCATGTCGACCGCAGCATTCATGGCCCGGGTGATTTCATTCAGGCCAATATCTTCGGCACATTTCGGCTGCTCGAGGCCGCGCGCGCCATCGGCGGCATCCACTTTCACCACGTCTCAACGGACGAGGTCTACGGCTCACTGGGCCCGACCGGGCTGTTTCACGAGACCACGGCATACCACCCCAACTCGCCGTACTCGGCGTCGAAGGCCGCATCGGACCATCTCGTTCGTGCCTACGCGCACACGTACGACATGTCGACCACGGTCTCGAACTGCAGCAACAACTACGGCCCCTATCAGTTTCCAGAAAAACTGATCCCGCTCATGACGCTGAACCTCCTGGACGGAAAAGAGCTTCCTGTCTACGGCAACGGCAGCAACATTCGTGATTGGTTGTTCGTGGACGACCACGTCGAGGCAATCTGGGAGGTCGTCCGTCGCGGTGAACGCGGCGAGACCTACAACATCGGCGGCGAAGCGGAGCTAACCAATCTCGAGCTCATCCACAGGATGATCACCGTGGTGGCAAAGCTTGCAGGGCGCGACGTCAAAGCGCTCGAGAGCCAAATCACCTACGTCAAAGATCGCCCTGGCCACGATCTGCGCTACGCCATCGACTGCTCGAAGATCAAGAGCGAGCTCGGCTGGTCGCAGCGCCACAACCTCGAGCACGGGTTGGAAGAGACGGTCGCTTGGTACCTGTCGAACCCCGAGTGGGTGGCACGCGTTCGCAGCGGCGACTACCGCAAGTGGCTCGAACAGAACTACGCCAGCCGAACCTGAGCGTCCCTCCGACCGTGCCCGAAGTGGCCTCGCTTGCACGAGCTCCGGTCGCAACAGCAGCGATGGAAGCCGTCAACACAAATTCCTCACCTAGCGGCCGAGGGCACGTTCACGCGACGGCGTGTTCAGCGCGGTCATGTCGATGAGAACGTCCAGCTCGGCGTTCCTCAATCGCGATTCTTCATCCCGCGCCCGATCAGCCGATCCCCGAACCGGCCCATTCATCAATCAAGGCTGGGCTTTTCAGACCAGATTCGGCAGGGCACCGTGGCAAGTATCGGCTTGCCCAAAGGTCGTCGAGCTGTCACCCATGGCGTTCAGCACCGAGACCAAGAGGTCGTTGTGCGAAGCATCCTGATACTGAATGTAGCGGCCCGTGCGGAAATACCAGCCACCGCCAGCCATCAAGAACGGCATGTTCGCATGCGAGTGCGTGTTGCCCTCGGAAACCTCGTTGCCCCAGAGCACGAGGGTGTTGTCCAGCACAGTGCCGTCGCCTTCCGGGATCTGGCTCAGCCGAGTCAGGAAGTCAGCCAGCATTTGGCTGTGCCATGTCTGCCGCGTGACGAGCTCCATGTGGGCGTCTGCGTCGCTCGGGCCTTCATGGGAAAGCGCGTGGCCCTCACCGAGGCTGTTCAGCCACGGGTAACGAATGTGATTGAGCGACGTCGAGATCTGGTAGCTAGCGACGCGCGTCAGATCGCAAGCGAACGCCGTCGCGAGCATGTCCAAATGCAGCGCGGCGATCTTGGGCATGTCATCTTCGCTGGTTGGGTCCAGCGTGGGCGGCACCGCCGGTGCGACACAGGCCTTGCTGCCATTGCCTGTCGCCGCCATGCGATTCTCGAGATCGCGCACCAAGTCGACGTGCGCGTCCAACTTGGCTCGATCTTCGATGCTCACGCGCGCGGAGATCGACTTGAACTGCGATTGCACGGTATCCAGCACCGACTTGCGACGCGCGCGAAGCTCCGCAAGCTCATCGCTGTTTTGGCCGAAGCCGCTGAACAAGCGCTGAAACACGTCCGCCGGATCATTCATGGGCGGCAACGGAGCGCCCGGCCCGGCGTACGCGATGCGCCCCTGCACGTCATTTTCCGTCGCTCGCACGCCGAGTTCGAGGCTCGTGATTGGCGTGCCGACCGCGAGCGTTTTGGCCGCCTGCTGATCCACGCTGATGCCGTTCGCCCAGCCGGCGCGCTGCCCGCAGCCGTCCACGAACAGGTCACCGTCTTGCAGCTGCTGACCGGTGAACAAGCCGCCGATGCCCTTTTGATGCAAGCCGCCCGGGCCGGTGTTGGTGATCGTCAGATCCACACCGCCGAGCAGGATCATCCGATCCTTGAAGGCTTGCAGCGGAGCGTGAATGTCGTTCAGGTCGAACGCGGTCTCGCTAGTGACGTTCTTTGGATACCAGGCGTCCGGGATCACACCGTTGGGGGTGTACATCAGCACCAAGCGCTTCGGGAACGTTGCCCCCGCGGCGCCCGCGCGCAGCGACGACAGCAACGGAAGCGCCACCGCTGCACCGCCCGCTGCGCGCAAAAAATTGCGGCGAGTCAGTTGGGGATCTTTGCGCACGCGCATCGTCACATATCCTCCGGGAGAGCGGGTCGGTAGCGGAACGCGTCGGTTTGCGTCAACGCAACCAGCAACTCCTTGAATTGGCCACCCGAGGCCGTGAACTTCTTCTGCACGTCAAGCACGCTGCAGCTGTCGGCTTCGGTCTCGACGCGACCCATCGCGTAGCGGAACCAATTGGTCGCCAAGCAGTTCTGCGCGCGCGAACTACCGGCGATGCGCTTCGAAAGCTCCTCGGCGCCCACGAACGTTCCGTCGAGGCCGTCGCCCATGCCAATCATCTCGCCCGAGGCGTCTACCGGCAGCCCGTTTTCTTCGGTGCGGTAGCGGCCGAGCTGGTCGTAATTCTCGAACCCGAAGCCCGTGCCGTCGATCAGCTTGTGACAGCCGGCGCATGCCGGGTTCATGGTGTGCACCGCGAAGCGCTCGCGCGTCGTGAGCGTAGGATCCGGGTCGGGAGCCACCGGGTTGAAGTTCGCGGGCGGCGGGGGCACTGGATTGCACAAGATCTGTTGGCGAACGAACACACCGCGCTGTACGGGCCCGGATTGATCCGAGTGCGCCAACATGGACAGCAAAGCCGGCTGCGTGAGTAGGCCGACCTCACCCGGCGCGCCACTCACCTTGGCGTAGCCGCTGGCCGGCGCGTCCACCCCAAACACGCCTGCGAGGCGCGTGTTCACGTAGATGTCCGGGGACAAGAACAACGAGTTCAAATCACCCTTGTCCCAGTACGCGCTGTCCAGGAACTGCAACAAGGACTCGCGGTAGTCATCCCCGATGCCCTTCACATCCGTCGTGGCATCCGGTGCGTCGCGCGCCAGGCCTGCCAGACCATTGAGCCCCAGCCATTGTTGGTTGAAGTCACGCACCATCAAGCGGGCTTGCGGCGTCTCCAGCAGGCGGCGCGCCTGCGTTTCGATCTCCGAAGCGCTCAGTAGCTTGCCGGCATCAGCGGCCGCGAACAGGTCGTCGTCCGGCATCGAGCCGATCAGGAAATACGACAGGCGCGAGGCCAGTTCGTACGGGTCCAAGGCGACGGCGCCCGTTTCCGGCGTGGCGACGCGACTGGTGTCTGCGCGATACAAGAACTGCGGCGATTGCAGGAGGGCCTGAATCGTCAGCTCGACCGCGGCGGAGTAGCCACGCGACGCGGTCATGCCCGCGAACAACGTGTTGAAGGCTTGCGCTTCGTCGGCCAGCAGCGGCCGGCGGAAGGCGCGCTTGCCGAAAGTATTGACGAACGTCGTGCCGCACGCCGTTTGCTCGGCCACGCTCGTGCCGGCGCACGGTGCGAGCGTATTGAGGTTCGCCGCGACCGCGCGACCTGAGATGGCCTCCGCCGCATCCATGAACTGCTCGACGAGCAGCGGATTGGCGATATGGACCTCGGTGTTGTTATTGTAGCCGGAGACCTGGTTCTCGGGTGGGAAGCTGGCCGACGGGTTCGAGGTGTCGCCGAGTAAAGCTGCGACGGTCGCGTCGTACTGCACGCGCGTCAGCAGTGACAGCGGTGAGGTCGGGTGCTCGTCTGCTTTGCACACGAGGGTCGTTGCGCCCGTGCCGTCACCACCGGCGCCCGCCGTGGCCATGTTCGAACTCGACTGCTTACCACTCGAACAGCCGGACGCGGCAGCGAGCAGAAGTGCACAGGCGGGGACCAGGGGGCGAAAGGCGAGGCGCATGTTCGGGCTTCGAGCGGCGGGGGCAATTTCGTTACCCCCCGAGGGAAAAAGCGTGCACTTCCGGAGGGGCTCCGTCAAACCGTTACGGGTCGAGCTGGGAAATACTAAATAGGCGCACGGAATTGTTACCGATAGTGACCCGCGCCCGTGCCCAGAAACGAATGATTTCCGCTCAGTGCACGCGCTGCCCGGGCTTCGCGCCGGTGTCTGGCCCGAGCACGTAAATTTCCGCTCCCCCGGGCCCGGCCGCCACGACCATGCCCTCGCTCATGCCGAACTTCATTTTCCGCGGAGCAAGGTTGGCCACGACGACGACGAGCCGCCCCACCAAAGCCTCCGGCGTGTAAGCCGCCTTGATGCCCGCCATGATGGTGCGCGTGGCTCCGCCGCCCAAGCTGACCGTCAGCTTGAGTAGCTTGTTGGCTTCCGGAATCGCCTCTGCGCTCAGCACGCGAGCCACGCGCAGGTCGACCTTGCCGAAGTCGTCAATCGAACACTCCGCAGCGAGTGGCTCCGCTAGTAGCGCGCCGCCGTCGTCGTCAGCGGGTAGCTCGGCAGGCGGGACCGGCACGGGCAAGGCCGCAGGAGCGCCAGGTGCTGCCACCGCGGCCGCTTCGGTCGCGGCATCGCGGGTTGCGGCCACGACGGCTTCGAGCTTCTTCGGATCGACGCGTTGCATGAGGTGTTCGAACTCTCCGACGGGCGTGCCCAGCAATGGCTGTTGTGCGGCATCGAACTGCGCAAACGACGTACCGAGCAGCTTCTCGCTCTGCTCGGCCAGCTTGGGCAGCACGGGCGCCAAGTACACGATCAGCTGGCGGTACAGGTTCAGCGCCACGGTGCACACGTCGCGCAGCTCATCTGCCTTTTCTGGCTGTTTTTTGAGTTTCCACGGCTCCTCGCGGTCGATGTACTCGTTCGCCCGGTCAGCGAGCGCCATGATCAGGCGCATGGCGCGCGCGAAGTCACAGCCCTCGTAAGCTTCGGCGATCTCGGCGCCACGCGCTGCGGCGTCACGGAACAGCCCGCCGTCCTCCGGGTAGCTCATCGACAAGCCGCTGTCCTTCGCGAAGCGAGCGGTGCGGCTAGCCAGATTCACCACCTTACCCACCAAATCCGAATTCACCTTGGCCACGAACTCTTCCAGATTCAGGTCCAAGTCATCCACCTTCGGGCCGAGCTTGCTGGCGTAGAAGTAACGCAGGTGAGCCGGATCCAAGTGCTCCAAGTAAGTCGAAGCGTTCACGAAGGTGCCCTTGGATTTGGACATCTTCTCGCCGTTGACCGTCAAGAATCCGTGCACCTGCACGCGTTTCGGCAGTGGAAAGCCAGAGGCGTGCAACATCGCGGGCCAGAACAAGGTGTGGAAGTACACGATGTCCTTGCCGATGAAGTGGTAGATCTCGGTGTTCTGCGAACGCCACCAGCTGTCGAACGCTTCGCCCTGTGAGTCGCACCACTCGCGGGTCGCCGCCATGTAGCCAATCGGCGCATCGAACCAGACGTACCAATAGTTCCCGGGCGCGTCCGGGATCTCGAAGCCGAAGTAAGGCGCCGGGCGTGACACATCCCAATCGCGGAGCGCGTCCGACAGGAAGTGCCCCTTGAGATAATTCGCTATTTCCGGCTGCAATCGGCCCGGTTCTTGTGTCCATTCCGTCAAGAAAGCGTGCAACTTTTCGATCTGCACGAACAGGTGCAGCGCGCTGCGCAATTCAGGGCGGGCGCCGCTCAACGTGCTGACTGGATCCTTGAGCTCAGTCGGGCTGTACGTGCTGCCGCAGTGGTCGCAGGAATCCCCGTATTGGTCGGGCGTGCCACACTTGGGGCAGCTCCCCTTCACGAAACGGTCCGCCAAGAACACGCCCGCCTTCGGGTCGAACAACTGCGTCACGTCACGTTCGACAATGAAGCCATTCTTGCGCAGCGCGCTCCAGATCTCCGCGCAATACTCGCGGTTGCGCTCGGAATTGGTGCTGCCGTAATGATCGAATTCAATCTGAAACCCAGCGAAATCACGACGGTGCGCGATGCTCATGTCGCCGATTACTTCGGCCTCCGAGCGCCGCTCTTGGCGCGCGCGGATCATGATCGCGGTGCCGTGCGTGTCGTCCGCGCACACGTAGAGCACGCGCGAACCGCGCATGCGTTGGAAGCGGACCCAGATATCGGTCTGGATGTACTCGACCAAGTGCCCGAGGTGGATGTGCCCGTTCGCATACGGCAGCGCGCTCGTGACGAGGATGCGGCGTGCAGAAGAGCCCAGCGGGTCCGAGCCGGACGGGACAAACGGAACAGATGCGGGGGGAGTATTCGTGCCGGTCATGAAGAGGACGCGCAGCGTAACATTCCTGTCCGAACGGCGCGCGCGTGTCGTGCTTGTAGCCTTTGGCGTGCAGGTCGAGGCTGCTCGGGTCGTTTCGGTGACTGGCGGCCGGTTGCGAGGACCGCACCGGACCGCTAGTCTTGAGGCTAAGTTGAAAGCCTTTCGACCCGCCTGCTGGGCACCGCTCCTCCTTTCCCTGGGTGCCTGCTCGAGTTCCGGAGGCTCCGCCGGAATCATGGACGGGCAAACGCGCTCGGTCGCCTCGCCGATCATCGGCGGCTACCTGGATTCCATAACGCACGGCGTGGTAGCGCTCGCCGAGCCGATTAGCCAAACCAACGTGGCTGTGTTTTGCAGCGGCTCGCTGCTCGCGCCCAACTTGGTGCTCACCGCGCGTCATTGCATCGCGGACATCGGTGACGGCAGCAGTGAGTCGGTCGATTGCAAGACCAGCCAGTTCGGGGCCGTGCGCGATCCGCGTAGCTTGTACGTCTCGACCGAGGCTACCCCGCAAACCACCAAGGGCACGCTGTACGGCGTGTCGCAGATCCTGCAGGCCCCGGGCAGCACCAACGTGTGCGGCTTCGACCTCGCGCTGCTGATCTTGACCAAGAATGTCTCAGCGTCGTCGGCAACGCCCATCGACCCCGCACTCGGCACGACCACGACCGCGACCGAGGATTTCTCCGCCGTCGGTTTCGGCCTACAGGATCCGAACGATACCAAAGGGAAAACGGCCGGCACACGCATGCGTTTCGACGGCTCGCAGGTGTACTGCGTGGGCGGCTCCTGCCCCAGTGCTGCGGGTACGGCGGCGGATGAGTTCGTGGGTGCAAGCCCCGTGTGTTCCGGTGATTCCGGCGGCCCCGCGTTGAACGCGGCGGGTCAGGTGTTCGGCGTGACCTCGCGCGGCGATGCGGAGTGCACGTATGCGCTGTATTCCAACGTGGCGAGCTGGGCGGAGTTCATTCGCAGCACGGCGAAAACCGCGGCCAGCATGGGCGGTTACACAGCGCCGGCCTGGGCAAGCAGCATCGACACCAGCACGCCCCTCGGCACTGCCGGCGGGTCGAGCACCAGTGCCGCGAGCAGCGCGGGCAGCGGTGGGAGTGCGACCGGCAGTGCGGGCTCGTCGTCCTCGAATACTGGCGGCGGCGGCACCAGCGGCGGCGATACCAGCGGCGGCACCAGCGGCACCGCCACCGCAGGGGCGGACCCGCCTCCCCCGGTGGGCGTCACGCCCGTCGTCAACCCCCTGGGCCAAGCCTGTGAGTCGAAGGACGACTGTCAGGGGACCTATCAGTGCTACTCGCCGTCGAGCAACCCGCCGGGCATGTGCGTGCCGCCGTGCGCCACCACCAGCTCGCATTGCCCGACGGACTACGCTTGCAACACCAACCTCAAGGTCTGTGTCCCGACACCTCCGGTGGTGCACCGGGCTCAAGCTTCGGCAACCTGCTCGCTCAGCACCCAGCCGCAGAATCGCAGTGGCGGCGGGGCCTTGGTCGCCGCTTTGGTTTTGGGTTGCGCGTGGCTCGGCCGTCGGCGGCGCAGCGCCGCGTGAAGCGCGTCAGCGCGCTTGCGCCGGCAGTGGCGCTACTGCTCGCCTGCGGCTCCGCGTCCGCGAGCGACGCGGACCCTTGGTTCGGGCGTGACAAAGCCCTGCATTTCGGCTTTTCCGTGGTGCTCTCGGCCACTGGCTACGCGGCGTCGGGCACGTTCCTGGAGACGCGCACTGAACGCGCCCTTGCCGGCAGCGCGTTTTCCTTGACACTCGGGACCGCCAAAGAGCTTTGGGATCTATCGGGACACGGCGATCCGTCGTGGCGAGATTTCACTTGGGACGTGGTCGGCACGGCTGTGGGCGTCGCGCTGGCAGTGGGCATCGACACACTCACCAGCACCAAGCACGACTCCCCGCCGCTACGAGCGAGCACCAATGCACAAGGGCTCGTGATCCATTTTTAAGCGCCGTTCGCCAGTCAGGGGCCGGTGCGCGCGACGTCGAAATACTTCACGTTAACTCACAGGCGCTGCACTAGACTGCAGCGCACCATGGGTCTCCTCGACGGCAAGGTCACGATCATCACTGGCGCCGGCAACGGCATCGGGCGCGCGACCGCGCTGCTTTTCGCGCGCGAAGGCGCGCAAGTGTTGGTCAATGACACGGGCTCTGCCCGTGACGGCAGCGGCAATGCGCCGTCCGCAGCGGATGCCGTAGTCGCCGCGGTCCAGCAGGCCGGCGGCAAGGCCGCAGCAAACTACGACAGCGTGGCCACGAAAGAGGGCGCAGAAGCCATCGTCGCCGCCGCCATTTCAGCCTTCGGGCACATTGACGTGCTGCTGAACAATGCCGGCATTTTGCGGGACAAGACGCTGCTCAAGATGAGCGTCGCTGAGTGGCAAGCGGTGCTGGACGTGCACCTCACCGGCAGCTTCTTGTGCACCCAAGCCGCCGCACAGAAAATGAAAGAGCAAGGCAGCGGCTCGATCATCAACACCACGAGTGTGTCCGGCATGCTGGGGAACTTCGGGCAAGCCAACTACGCGGCGGCCAAAGCCGGTATCTATGGCCTCACGCGCACCGCGTCGATCGAGCTGCAGCGTTACGGCGTGCGCGTCAACGCGGTCGCCCCGATCGCCAAGACGCGCTTGACCGAAGACCTGCCCATGTTCGAGAAGATCGAAGACACACTGTCCCCCGAACACGTCGCGCCCGCGCATCTGTTTTTGGCCAGCTCACTCTCGAATGAAGTGACGGGCGTCGTGCTCGCGGTTGCCGGCGCCCGCATGAGCGTGTTCAAGGTCGTAGAGAGTCCCGGCAAGTACAAAGAGAGCGACGCAGGCGTGTGGAACGCGCACGAAATCGCGGACCACTTCGAGTCGATCAGCAAAGTGTGACGCATCTGTCACGCGCTCGGTCGCCGAGGCGCGCGCTGACGCCCTGCGGCGCAGCTCTGCACGGCCAGGACTGAGAAGCCCGGGCTATTTGCGGGCAAGATTGCTGGTTGCGCCCCCCGATGTTAGCTTTTTCTGCCGGATCGTCCGTGATCCGGCCAGTCATCCCGAATGCGCCGAGAAGCGAACATCCCGCTTTTTCTGTGGATCACCACTGCGGTGGTGGTCCATCTGCTGTGGAGCGGCGGCGCCGATCGCGGCGCACGCATCCTCGAACAGCGGTTGGACATTCAGAACTTCGCGCGCACCGTGCAGAACCGCGCGCGCGGTATTGGCAAGCCGATCGAAATCGCACTGCAGGACGACGACACCAAAGACGAAGAAGAAAAGCCGATCGAGAAGGACGATCCGGCCAAGCCGGATGAAGTCAAAGCTCCGGAGCAACAGGCCGCCGACAAAGACGACCCCGCGGCCAAGAAGAAGCCGCCGGAAAAGGAGATCGTCAAGCCCGAGCAGCTCGTGCCCAAACCGGAAGAAAAGAAGCCGGAGCCCCCGAAGCCGGAGCAGAAGAAGGCCGAGCCGAAGCCCGCGCCCGCAGTTCCGCCGCCGCCAGAGCTGACGATCCCCAAAAAAATCGCGGTCAAGCAGGTCACGGAAGAGAACCAGCCCGACAACCCGAACGCTGCGTTCATCGCCGATCAGGCGAACCACGTGCTGCAAGAAACGCAGGCGCGCATCACCAGCGCGGATCAAAACGACGCCAAACCGACGCCTGGCGGCGAACACTCCAGCGCTGACAAAGCCCCGGGTGATTCCGACAATACGCGGGTGCTGCAGGCCGAGGACAAGCCGGGCGCTCAGCACAACGCGCCGTCCGAAAAGCCTGCCTCGGAGGCGGACAAGCTGGCCGCGCTGCGTCCGCCTTCTGCGTCGGAAGCCGCGCATCAGCGCAGCACCGCGCCCGCGCAAACGGAACAGGGTGCCCGCACCGGTTCGGATAAGTCGCAAACCACGGCATCCGCTCAAGACGGCCAGAAGGCGCAAGCCGCCTCGAAAGAAGCCGACGAGATCCCCGAATCGATGACCGCGTCCAACGGTGGTTTCACAGTCTCCGGCCCGCGCCAAGCCTTCGTGGACCAAGCCGAAGCCAAAGCGCGCCAAGCGCGCCCCTTGCCCAAACGCCGCAGCGCGGGCGATGCGCTGTTGGGCTTCGGCTCCACTGGCACCACCTCGAACGGCGTCAACCTGAACCTCGCCCCGCGCACCGCAGTCGCCGCCATCGGTGAAGACCAACTCCGGCGCGAGCGCTTGGTCGACGGCGAACGCCGCCGCAGCGCGCACCTCGGCTCCTGGCACCCGATGGACCCGAGCCGCTGGAAGAGCGCGATTGAAAACTACGTGCCGAGCGTGAAGCCCGGTAACCAAACCGCGCTGAATACAGCTCGGTCCGCGTTCGCCGGCTACCTGAATGGCATCCACAACCGCATTCACCCGCTGTTCGCGGACGAGTTCTTGAGCTCGCTGGATTCCCTGCCCGCGTCGCACCCAATGAACAACCAGGACCTCAGCACGGAGCTCGAAATCATCCTCGATCAAGACTCCGGCAACGTCGTGCGCATGGGCGTGACCAAGTTCAGCGGCGTCACCGCGTTCGACATCGCCGCATTGGATGCTGTGAAGCGCGCTGCGCCCTTCGGCACGCCGCCGCGTGAAATCGTGTCGCCCGACGGCCGCGTGTACTTGCACTGGGAGTTTCATCGCAACGCGGAGGCGTGCTCCACGTTCAACGCACGCCCGTTCATCCTCAAGGCACAGCCCGGAAGCGCACCCACTGAAGTCACGCCACCCGCAGCTCCCAGCGATCCGACCGAAGCTCCCGCGCCCGAGCGCCACGGCGAAAACGCCCCCGCCACGCGGCGCCGCGCCGCGTTCGCACAGAATTGACCGAGGGTTGGTTGCCTAGCTCCGAGCCTGAAGAAGCCTCAGGGATTTCCCTACCCATGCTGACGCGAGCAGCGCTGCTCGCCACGCTCGTCGGTCGCGGCATGGCGCCCGCCATCCCGGGCTTGGCGGTGGGCATCGCTCAATTCATCGCCCTGAGTGGCAAGGTATCGGCGTTCCTCAGTCAGCTAGTCGCGGCCGGTGGCGTCGCGGCCGCGGTGCGTCTGGGAGCGAACGCGCTGAAGTCACCGCGACTCGACCTCGGCTATCGCTTAGTCGCGTTGCCCGGCAGTGCGATCGTGGTCGCATTGGTGATGGCCGCATGGGCGCGCCCGCTCGAACCGGAGATGTGCCGGACCATGGCGCTCGCCGCCGTCGCCGCTGCGATGGCCGGCGCGATCGCGAGCCTCCGCCTAAAAGAGACGCGCGCTAGCGGCCTGGTGCTGGGCTGCGCCGGGCTTTCGGGCTTGGCGCATTTGCTGGCGCGTGAGCTGGTGAGCCGCGCCGCAGAGCGCTTGGACAGCACGAGCTTGCATTGGGCTGTCGCTGTCGCAACGCTGGCCACGCTCTTGGATCTGGTCGCGCTCGCGCTAACACTGCTTTACCTTGGCCAAGGCCAGCGCAAGCAAGTCGCGTTGCTTGCGGGCTGCGTGCTCGTGCCGGCGCTGGCGCTCGGCTTGTTTGCGGCACACGGCAGCGCGCCCGGAGTGAGTATCGCGCGCGTGCTCGCCGAGCGCACGCTCGCGCAGTTCTCGCGCGCGCCGGCAGCGGCTCTACCCATCGCAATGCGTTTCTCCATTACCGCCGCAGTCTTGGCCACGGCCGGGTTGTGCGTGCTCAGGCCCTCCGCACGCGACAAAGCGAGCGTGGTTCTGTCTCTGTCACTGCTTTCCTTGGGCGCGCCGGACATGCCGTTGCCCGCGCTCTGGTTGATCGTCGCCACACTGTTGGCGCCGAAGCAGTTCGCGCAGGTGTCGCTTGCAGGCAACAACGACAGGCGCGCCGCGCCACCCGTAACCGGTCGCCGCTAGCGCCATACGTTAGTTGAGGAGCGTTACCCGCGGCGCGCTAGCGGCAGGCCCAACGGGAGAGCGAGTGGTTTGCCTGGCCACATGATAAAACGCGCAGTAACGCATGAAGAGCACTCGCCTAAGTAGATGTAATCACGGATGATTCAACCCAGGCACACCGAGCATATGTTCAGGCGCGACAAGGTCTGATAGGGTGGCACCACTTCGCGGATCGAATGGGGTTGGTCATGGAGAGCTCAGCGCAACGCCTACTAGTGGTCGAGGACGACGTTGCGGTTGCGCGCGCGCTATCGCGGACGTTGGCGCGCCGTGGTTTCTCGGTAGCCATTTGCCGTTCCTGCACCGCCGCACGCACCCTGAGCCAGACCTTCGATTTCGCCGTGTTGGATTTGGACCTCCCCGACGGCAACGGGGTGGACCTCGCGCGGGACTTGATGACCGCGGGCAAAGTGCCGAGCGTGCTGTTCTTTACCGGCTCTTGCGACAACGCCATGCTCGCGCGCGCACGCCGCATGGGCACCGTCGTAATGAAGGCCGAGGGCACGAACCCCATCCTCGCCTTCCTCACCGCTGCCGCGGCTATCGCGCCTGTCGCGTCAGAGCATTCGGAGCCGCCGCAGAGCCAAACCACGCCGAGCGCCAAAGCGCGTACCACGCGCTCGTCCTCGTCGTCGTCGCTGCGTCGTCAACGCGCGCGTTGATTCGGATTTGGGTCAGCGGGCGCGCGGCGTCGCTGTTCCGCGCAAAGCCCAGACAGCGGCCAGCACAGCCCCTCCGTCACATCGCGCTGATCACGAGCGCAGCGTAAACCAGCACCAAGTACGGCAGCGAAGCTAAGAACAGTGTCTTTGCCCAGCGCTCGGGCGTCTTCGTGCCTTGACCAAACGCGGCGTAACAGAAGAAGGCCGCGCTCAGCAGCACCGCGACGGCGGCGTACCACGCGCCCGCCATCCCGACGGCGAGCGGCGACAAGCTAACCACGAAGAGCAGCGCGGAGTAGATCAAGATGGAGCGGCGCGTCGCCGCTAGTCCTTTGACGTTCGGCTCCACCACCAGGCCTGCGCGCGCATACTCTTCACGGCGAAACGTGGCGATCGCCAAGAAATGCGGCAATTGCCAGACCAGCAAGATCAAGAACAACGGGAACGCGCGCGGCGCCAGTGAGCCCGTCATGCTCGCCCAGCCGATGAGCGGCGGAATGGCGCCGGGCACCGCGCCCACGTGCAGCGCATACAGCGTGCTGCGTTTGAGCGGCGTGTACGCCAGCACGTAGCTGACTAACGCGAGCAGCGCGAGCCCTGCGCTCGCCAAGTTCACCCACACCAGCAGCACCACCAAGCCCACGACGCCGGCACCGAGCGCAAACCAGAGCGCTGTTTCCGGCGCGAGGCGACCGGTAGGCAGCGGGCGCGATGCGGTGCGACGCATCAGCGCGTCCGTGTCGCGCTCGATGTACATGTTGAGCGCGTTCGCGGAGGCGACCACTAGCGCGGTACCGAACATCGCGATCAGGAGGCGAAGCAGCGGGCGCGGTGCGGGAGCCACGAGCGCACCGCACAGCATGGTCACCATGACGAGCCGAGTGATGCTGGGCTTGCCGAGTTCGACGAGCGCCATCCAGAAACGAGTGCCTGACGCGAGACGGGGCTCCTCGAGCGGTGCGCGCTCGGAAATGTGGCTTTCGCCGCTAATACCCGGCACGGTCGATTGCATCCTTCAGCACCCTTTGGCCTATCGGAGATGGCTCTGTAGAGGTGAACGTGGTGGCACCGCGGGCCAACGCCCTCGGCCCGCGCCTCCTACCACCGCATGACATTCTCAGCAATCTGATCGCAAAGTTCGCGTTTTTATTCACATTTTTCAAGGTGCCGCGCGTGTTCCCGAAGCACCCGCACGGCGCTGGCGCAGGTATTGGACCATGAGCAGCGAAAGCCCGCACAGCGTAGCGCCGGCTAGCCCGGTGGCGGGAAGCACCAGGTACGCCGCGCCGTGGGGCTCCTGGCGCTCCAACCAAGTGAAGCCGCGCCACAGGCAGACCGAAACGCAGGTACCGAGCAGCATGCCCGCCCACGCCGGTAGCCAAGCACGCCGCGCCACCAGGCGACCGACGACGTACGCTGAGAGCCCAGCGCTGAGTGCAAACAAGAACACGCGCCACGCGATCGGCATGCGCCGCGAACGACCCCACGGCGGCAGCCCAATGAGCGTTGCGTGCTTGGCGCGCACTCGGATTTGTAGGGTGGCGAGCGGAAAAGCCACGCTGAAGCCTTCCAACGCGATCCGTTTCAAATCATCACCCAGCGCGATCGCACCCGCCTGAAACGACGCTTGTTTGCCGATTGGCGCGTGCCCGTGCAAACGCGGCGCTTGGCCCGGCTCGCACACCCACGCAAAGTTGAGCAGCGGCACCGTCACTCGCGCCGGTGGCACGCTCTCTGTGCAGCTCTCGCGTGCAGAGGCGACCAACTCGGTGGCCAGTTGGCCGGGAGATGACCCGCGCGAGTCGAGCCACGAAGACACGCCGAAGGTCGGCACACCCAAGCCGAGGACGAGTAGCGCTGTCGCGATCGCGGTCGTCCGCCAAGGCGCCGTGCGTTGTGCCCGCACCGCCTTGCCGCTCGCGGCCAGCCCGAGCGCCATCGGCAAGCTGACGAGAAACGCCAGCTCCAAGCCCGCCGCCAACAGCGGGCGCGCGAACGGCCAGAGCAACGATAGCGGCAGGTGCTGCTGCTCGGCGCCTCCGGCGATGCGCGGCCACAAGCGCAGGCCGCCTACCGCGAAAAATAGCGTCAGAGAACCAGCAAAGGCCGCCAGGCCGGCTAGCGCGCTGCGACGGGCAACCATCAGAGGCACACACTAGTCCAGAGCACTTCCGGACCGTTGGCCAAAACGCCTCGGTTATTGAAGACGGCGGGCGAACGCGCCGAGCGCGAGGGCTGTGTTATGGTTTCGGCGAACATTCGCGCTGGCTTGGGCAACCCAGTTACTTGCGGATATCAGCGGAGGATTCATGCGCATCCAGAGTTCATTCTTAGCTACGCTTACGCTCGCGACGCTTTCCCTCGTGCCACTCGCTGCGCACGCGGAAACGACCGAAGTGTCGACGACCGGTAAGGGCGTCGTTGGTGGAACGCTGCTCGGTGCAGAAGCGGTCCTCTCGGTGGAAGCGGCCTTCAAGGTGCAGCCCACGTGGGCCTACGTGGTCGGCGGTTTGGGCGGGGGCGCAGCCGGCGGTATCGGCGGCTACTTCATCGAGAAGGACGCGAGCGCGCGCACGACTCTATTCATGTTGGCCGGCGGCATGGCGCTAGCGATTCCGGTGACCGTGGCAGTCCTGAGCGCGACCGCGTACGAGCCCCCCGCGAGCTACACACAAGACCGAGCGCCCGCAGACGAACCGGTCGCGGAACCGCCGCAGCCGTCCGGCGCACCGACACCTGCACCAACTACGACGATCCCCAATGGCACTGAAGTGACGGCACCGGCGCCGCCCGTCCCTTCGCCAGCCGCAACTCCAGCTCCGACGAGCTCCGTGCGCCGCCATAAAGCGCTAGCGCGTCGCACATTGCCGCTCGACTACCACCTCAGCCCACCTGCGCTCATCGGCGTTTCCTCGCAAGCGCTCACGCTCGGCGTGCCCGCAATCGAATTGCGCGGCGTTTATTCGCGCAACGAGATCGCAATGTTCGGCGTCTCGCAGGCGACCGAGGTGCGCGTGCCGGTTTTCAACTTCTTGTTCTGAACGCGCGGGGCGGGACGCACGACTAGGACGCCTCGGACGTGGCGAAGCGGTGCGGTTACGATGTGACTGGCGTCGCGTGGCAATAGTGGTGCTAGTCTCTTAGGTTGCGGCTAATCTCAGCCGTCCATCCCATCGGGATTAGACGACAAACATGGCACAGCCTGCTCCGCAGAAGCCCGCCGTGGCGGCGCCTCGCACAAAGAAAGCCGATGACCCGGCGCTCGGCAAAGTCA
>JBDTJC010000056.1:0-14743 GCA_039936055.1 Polyangiaceae bacterium
TCTTTCCGCTTGGTGTTCATGTTTGGTAACCGGATATCTGCCGGAACTGAGCCCCTACTTTCAACCCACGCGCGCTAACCGATCGATTTCGCTTTGTTTTTTCTCGGCAGATCGGGAACTGCACCCATTTGAATCTCGGCTGTCCCACCAATGCAGCGGTGCGCAAAGGCGTGGGAGCAGCCTTGTTGAAACAGCCCGAGCTCTTGTCTCGGCTGCTCACGACCATGCGTCGGGCTGTACCAGGGCTACTGTCGGCCAAGCTGCGCGCAGGCTTCGATACCACGAGCGAAGCGCTGACCAACGCGCGCTTGGTGCAGGACAGCGGTCTGGATTTCCTGACCATTCATCCGCGCCGTCGCATCGACCATTATCGCGGCTCTGCGGATTGGCGAATCGTCGCGCTGGTGCAAAGCGAGCTGAGTATTCCGGTCGTGGGCAATGGTGACATTTGGTACGCGCAATCCGCCCTGCAAATGTTCGAGCAAACGCGCTGCGACGCGGTCATGTTGGGCCGCCCGGCCTTGCGCAATCCTTGGATCTTCCGCCAAATCAGCGAGTTGCTCGCCGGGCGCGAGCCGTTTCGGCCTGCAGGCATGGATGTCGCGCGTCATCTGCGGCGCCTGGCCACGGCGTACGCCTCGCGTGCGGAAGCGCCGTCTGCTTCGGCGCTCGGGCCTTTGAAGGAGCAACTGGGTTACCTTTGCCGGAGCGTGCCCGACAGTGGCGCCCTGCAGCGCCGTTTGCAGCGACTGCCGACGCTGGAATTGCTGCTCGAAGCTGCGGACGAAGGCTTCGGCGCGTTTTCGGCAGAAGCGCTGGATTTGGGGGCCGCGCCGCGGCCGTCTTAGTTGGCGCGGATTCTTGGAAAGGTATCCCCGCTGGGCGCCTTGAGGATTGTCAACTGGGTCGTCAGTCGCCGCCCTTGGGCGAGCCACCGTTTCCCTGAAGTGTTACGCTTCGTGCGTGTTCCAAAACGGTTACTGGGTCGTGGGGCGCCTACGCGGCGCGACGATCCGGCTGCATTGGAGCATCCTGGTGTGCGCGGTCGTGCTGTCTCGCTTCAGCTTTCGCCCGGGCTTTTTCGTTGCTTACCCGTGCCTGATTCTGATTCACGAGTTCGGGCACGCATTCTTCGTGTGGCGTCGCGGCCACGCGGTCGTCAACGTGGAGGCGAGCGGGTTCGGCGGGCAACGTTTATTCGATAAAGTGCCCCCAATCACGCACATGTCTAAAACGGGGCTGTGGCAGCGCCGCCGCTCGAGCTCGACAGCGCGTCGAGTGCGCACCGTGGCCGGTCAGCCGATACTAATGTGCGTCATTTGATGCGCAAAAACGAACCGACTCGGCGCCCAATCCCATCGTGTGTGTCGCCCGTGATTCCGAGGCGATAGTGTGCCTTTCAAGTATGTTTCGGCGAGTCCGCTTCGAATGCGGAGTCTGCGCTTCAGGCTTCGTAGATTGGCACGATGAGGAATGGGAACGCACGCCCGTCTTCTGCGTGAACTGCGCAGAACCGATAGTTGCGGGCACGTCGGTCGATGACGAGCCCGCTGTGCCGTCGCCGCTCGGTCGCGTAGCCTCGAGTTCGCTGGGCGTCCTCAAAGGGGAAGGGGATGGCTTTCCGGATACGTTGCGCGGTTTGCGCGCGGCCCAGCCGATCTCTCGACCGGACAACGCCGTCGCGACTCGGCGCTCGGAATCAAAATCGGGATCGGGCACGGACGGGCCCGTGGCGCGCGCCACCTCTTCGGCTCCGCGCGCGCTCAGCGCCACAATCGAGCTCACGCCCCCACCGGCAGCGCCGAAACGGTCGTGGCGGCGGCGCGCGGCTCCGCTCGGCACGTTCCTGCTCGGCTTTGCCGCGGGAGTACCGCTCACGCTCGGTGCCGAGAGGCTGAGTTCGAAGTTCGCGCAGCCGCGTGATCGGCGCGAGCTCGCTCAAATGCTGTCGAGCGCGGCCACGGCGCTCGACGAGGGCAATTGGGATCGCGCTCGCACGCTGCTAGCGCAAAGCACGAGTCGCGCACCGGCGACTGATCGACGCATCGCGACGCTCCGCGCTCGGCTAGCCCTCGACCTGATCCTCGCGAATCGACCGGATGAAGCGCGCCACCAACTCTCGGAGATCCCGAACACGCCTCGCGTGTTTCCCGCCGCCGCAGACATTCAGCGTGTGTTCGCCGCCGTGTTTGTCGCGAAGCCCAGCGTATTGGCCGCGGCGAATGGCGCGCCGCACCCGGCAAATCCGGCGGCTCCCGGGCAAGCCGCGCTCGCATCCCAGCCCGTCGCTCCGCTCGTGAAGGCGTCGCCAACGCGCCAGGAGCTCTTAAGTTTCGCGCGGGACCGCCAGCGTCGCTCCTTGCTGGACGACGCTCAGCACCTGTACGAAGCAGTGCTGCAAACGCGACCCAACGATGCCGAGGCTCGCTGCGGTTTGGCCGAGGTGCAACTGCTCCGCGGCAGCGTGGCCGATGCGCAAGCCTCGTTCGAGCGCGCTCTACAGAGCAATGCGAACTACGTCCCTGCCTGGGTTGCGCTCGCTGACATTGATTGGCTTCGCGGTCGCCCCGAGCTCGCGGCGTGTCGCTATCAGTTCGTCGTCGCGCACGCGGCCGCTGGGAGCTACCCGCCCTACATCACGCAGCGTATTGAGCGGGTCATGGGCTCTGGCGTGAACGCGCCGAGCGCGCAGCCCGGGCTCGGTTCGGGCGCCTGTGGGAACTGAGCACACGTTTGGCGACAAGCGCGTGGCTTCTGTCAGCGCGGGGTGGAGCGAATTGCGGCATTTTGACCCGCCGCTCAGGCTTGATTCCCGCCCAATAGTCGCGTAATTCCGACGGGTTCCGACGCTGCGCCTGCTGCTGCTGGAATGCCGCCACTATACGAACGCGGCCTCCCCGCTCTCGCTCATCGGCGTCGTCGGTATGCGGTCCGTTGCTGGAGGGTCGCACTTAGTTTGACCCACGAAAAAGAGGCATGAGTGATCAATCCAATTCGGCGTGTCGTGAGTGTTGTGTGCTGTCTCGCCATCGGGTCCGCGCTGGCTGTGGCCTGCGGCGGCTCGAGCAACGATGGACCGGCGTCAAGCGCGGGTGCCACCGGTGACGCAGGCGCTGGTCCCGTAGGCAGCTCCGGCTCCACCGGTAAGGCGGGCGCAACGAGCATTGGCGGCTCGAGCGGCAGCGCTGGCGACACGACGACGGACGCGGGTGCAGCCGGCACTAGTCCCGCCACGGGTGGCGACGGTGGCGCCGCAGCGGCTGGCGGCGCTGCGGCGGCTGGCGGCGCGGCAGCGGGTGGCGCGGCAGCGGGCGGCGCTGCGGCGGGCGGCGCTGCGGCGGGCGGCGCTGCAGCGGGCGGCGGGTCGAACACGGCTGGCGCCGGTGGCGGCCCCGCTACGACCTGTACCGGTGACGGCATGTGTCCGATGGGCACGCCTTACTGTGACACCACCGCTGGCAAGTGCGTGGAGTGCAAAGGCGACATGAACTGCGCGGGCAGCAACCGCCCGGTGTGCAACACGACCACTCACGCCTGCGTGCGCTGCGTCGGCAACACGCAGTGCAACACGGCCAACCCGTACTGCGACACGGCCAATAACACCTGCGTGAAGTGCTTGGCGGACGCTAACTGCGCCATGGACCAAAAGTGCAATGTGACCACGCATGCCTGCGTTGCCGCATGCACGGCCAACAGCTGCGGCGGCCAGACGCCATACTGCGGGCCGGCCACGTACTGCGTGCAGTGCTTGGCGGATGCTAACTGCAAGGCGCCGCAAGGCACCTGCACGAACAACGCGTGCACCTGTGACGCCGGCAGCACGATGTGCCAAGGCGTCGGCGGCGGTGCTTGCGCCGATCTGCAGACCGACGCACAGCATTGCGGCGCGTGCGGTACGGCTTGCGGTAACGGGCAAAGCTGCGCGGCCGGCAAGTGCAGTTGCCCCGGTGGCGGCCTTGCCTGCGTTGTCGGTGGTGGCGCCGGCGGCGGTATCACGCAATGCTACGACGGGGCCTCCAACCCCGCACACTGCGGTGCGTGCGGCACGGCGTGTACGCAGGCTCAGAACTGCGAAGCGGGCAAGTGCCAAACCACCGCGTGCAGCACCGGGCTCACCGCCTGCAACCGCGCCTGCGTGGACGAGACGACGGACTTCTACCATTGCGGCGATTGCAACACGCGCTGCCGGGCCAACCAGGCTTGCGTCGCTGGTGCCTGCAAGTAAAGCGCTGAGTCACTGACTCGCGATTCGCTCGGCTCGCGCTCACTGCAAAGGGGGTGAGGGCCGAGCGTTTTGCGTTTTGTGGGCCACGGAGTGCGCCCCGAGTGGGCGCCCGTGTTCCAGCAACGCACCTCGCTGTAAGACGCGCGGGGTGTGCCTGTCCAGCAAAGTGCTGGCGGCAGTCGATGTGGCGGACGCCCGTACGTGCGCCGGGGACATGGCCAGAACGAGTAGCCGCCGCTCGATCGCGGACTCAAGTGACTCCCCGCTCGCTAACCGATGACAGCGCTAATTCGCCGATCCGGCTGGCAACTCACAACCCGCCGCGCCGCCGCCGCGCGAAGCTCGGAAACCAGGTAACAAAGCAGCTCGATGCGTCCCGATATGCGGAGCTTCCGATACACGCTCGCGATCTGGTTGGCGACAGTTCGGGCAGAAGTACGTCGTTGTCGCGCGATCTCCGCGTGGCTGGTGCCCTCGATCAGGAGGCGCGCAACTGCCATTTCGCAGGCGCTCAACTTACCCTCCAAAGCCAGATCCAGCCTGCCACTGCTCACCACCCGTAGCTCGCCTTCCAATCCGGGTGAGCGCTCAACCAATACCTCGACGCAGTGTGCCCTTCCATGCAGAGCGTGTAGGACCAGGACGAGCAACGGGGGCACCCTGCTGCTGCCGCCGCTGAGCCCCATCGCTCGGAGACAGGCCCCGACCGCGGTCGAGACTGTAGACGTGGAACAACCTGCGTCCATCGCCACGACCTTTGGAGCCTCTCCTAGCAGTACTCTTTGCAGTAGTGCCAGACGCAGGGCAGTGAGCTTCGTCGGCTGCGGCTGCGCGGGGACCGCACTGAGTTGGAAATAGTGATGCGTGTCGGTAACCCCGCTTAGAACGATGCGCGCTCTTCCCGAGGCAAGCTCAGGCCAGATGACCGACAGGTCACTGGCGCTGGATAAGCAATCTGGAGCAATGAGCTTTCGCGTCGCGTGGCTGAGATTGATGGACATCATTTCCCCTTCGGCGGCAAGGTTCGGCGGCAAAAAGCCGCCGAACCCGCTTCGATCCCTGAGCGTGTGTAGCAATATGGACGCTCGCGAAACGCGGCTGTGAGCGTGATTCGAAGCGGTGAAATTGCTTTGAAATGGAGCCGGCGGCGGGCCTTCGCTAGTCAGTGACGGTGATGCACGCGGAAATCTGCTCCGTCGAGGCCCGCTAGGAGCAACGCAGTCCCTCTCCCCGCCCTGACCCAGGAACCGAGCCCCAGACCCCTACGTCCAAATGGCTCGTCGAGCCGTGGTACGTCGAGACAGATAGAGTACTGAGGAAAGATTTGCCGTGCTGGAGGGTTTCTGCGGCCCTCACCCTCGAGGGCCGCGGAAACCCGGAACGCACATCCGAACCGAAGTACTATCTACTGGGCCACCGAGGAGGCCACTGCGGAACCGAAGAAGTTCCAAAAAGCAACCCCCGCCGACGCCAAGAGGCCCGGCAGCTCCGACGCGGATCACGCGAATGCCCGTCACGGAGGGCCCGGAATGCTGGCGGAATGCCCGGGGCGCGCCTCCTCACCCGTAATCAGTCAGACTCGCCCCTGAATTGCCGCGCTCGTGGTGTACAATCGCCACGGGCTCGGCGACACAGGAGTGGTGCTTGGGAATCAGAAGACTAAGGCGATCGACGTGGGCAGTAACAGGGCTTTCGCTTGCGTGCGCAGTGGCTCCACGGCATGCGCGCGCCGACGCAAGCGCTAACCCCGCCGTCGCCGAGGCGCTGTACGAAGAAGCGCGCAACTTGATGAAGCAGGGCAAGCTCGATCAAGCCTGCCCCAAGTTCAAGCAGAGCTACGATCTCGACCCGGGCGGCGGCACCTTGCTGAACTTAGCTGAGTGCTACGAAAAGCAAGGCAAGTTCGCCTCCGCGTGGTCGAGCTTCAAGGGGGCGCAAGTCCAAGCGCAACGCGACGCGCGACACGAGCGGGTCGAGTACGCGAAGCAGCACATCGCGGCCATCGAACCCAAGCTGTCCAAGATCACGATCGTGGTCACGAGCGACGCGAACACGCCCGGGCTCAGCGTCCTGCTCGACGGCGCGGAGCTCGGTTCGGCGGCGTGGAACGTGGGCGTGCCGATCGATCCGGGGCCGCACGAGCTGGCGGCTTCGGCGCCGAGCAAGACGACGTTCGACAAGCAATTCGAGATCGCTGCGTCGAGCCCATCGACCACGCTGACGATCCCGAAGCTGGAAGACGCGCCCGCCGTTGCGGGTGCGCCGCCCGCACGCCCCGTTGACCAGGACGTACAAAAGAAGGCCGTTCCGAGCGAGGTTACCCAGAGCAACGGTTCACGCACCGTAGGCTACGTGCTGCTCGGCGCTGGCGTCGCGGGCGTGGGTGTTGGCAGCTACTTTGGGCTGCACGCTTTTTCCGAGTGGAGCAAGCGAACGCACGACTGCGCCGTCCGCTGCACGGATGCGGCGAAGACCGCGGGTGAGCACGCGAGCAGCGCCGCGTTGATCAGTGATATCGGCTTTGGTGTCGGCTTGATCGCCGCGGGTGTGGGCACGTACTTGATTCTGAGCCCCACGCACACGAGCGAGGCAGGCACGGGGGCCCGGCAAGCGCCGCGTACGGCGCGCGCTTCAGTGCAGCTCGTGCCCGTGCTCGGCGCAGGCGGTGGCGGCCTTTGGCTTCGAGGAGACTACTGATGACTCAAACGGTGCTCCGATCGCAATTCCGACGTGTGCCGCACGCCGTAGCGGCCCTGGGCGGCTTGCTTTTCATTGCTAGCGGCTGCGAGAAGCTAGTCGGCATCAGCGACACAGAAGTCACGAACGCCGGCGCGGGCGCGACTGCGGGCGCGGGCGCGACTGCGGGCGCGACCGCCGGTACTGGCGCGACCACCGGCTCGAATACGTCAGACGCTGGCAAACCGGGCGCTGGCTCGCACGCAGGCGGCGGCTCCAGCGCTGGCGCGCCCGACACCGATGCGGGCAGCCCCGGTACGGATGCCGGCGGCGCCGCAAACACGGCCGGAAGTGCTGGGACATCGGGCGCTCTCGGCGGCGCAGGTGCGGGTGGCAGCTCTGGTGCGTCAGGTAGCAGCGGGAGCGGTGGCGCGGCGAGCGAGTGCCCGTGCGCGCCGCCGACTCCGACGTGCGAAAACAACAAGTGCGTCGTGCGTGGCCCGACGATGATCACGGTAACTGACGCGACTCCCCCGTATTACATCGACAGCACCGAGGTCACGGTC
The DNA here is from genome assembly GCA_039936055.1 of Polyangiaceae bacterium. Classification (GTDB taxonomy): domain Bacteria; phylum Myxococcota_A; class Polyangia; order Polyangiales; family Polyangiaceae; genus PMG-095. The sequence goes on from JBDTJC010000056.1 coordinate 7,468, forward strand.
GCCCAATACAAGGCGTTCACCGCCTCGAACCCGCCGACCACGGGCCAGCGCGCGGCCTGCGCCTGGAACAAGTCGTATGAGCCAAGTACCCCGTACGGCGGGGCGACCACGGGCGTAGTATCCGTCGACTTTTGCGATGCCGACGCTTACTGCTCGTGGGCCGGCAAGCAGCTGTGCGGCGCAATTGGCGGCGGGACCATCAAGGGCACCGACTCAACGGTCGACCCAAACCCAGATGTCGTTAACATCGCCAAGAGCCAGTGGTTCCTGGCTTGCGCCGGCCCGCAGATCACCGAATACAACTACGGGAATAGCGAGAGCGACACCAAGTGCAATGAGGACGTACAGAACGACGTCGAGCCCGTCGCATCCTTCCCCGGTTGCGTCGGCCACTACAACGGCTTGTACGACATGGTCGGCAATGCCATCGAGTGGATCGACGCATGCGACGGCAACACGGGCGCAACCGACAAGTGCGTGGTCATCGGTGGCTCCTACGCCGTCAGTCCGTATGGTGGCTGCAATGACTACGACCTGACGCCCCGCAACGAAGCCGCGCCCGCGCTCGGTTTCCGCTGCTGCAGCAAGTAGCCCAAGTTCTCGGGGATTGCGTCACTCGTCCCTCCGTTAAAGATCGAATCTGCCCGCCGCCTCGGGCTGGTAGACGACGCGCTCGACGCGCAGGCGTTGCACACCTTGAGGCGTCTTCAATTCTATGGAGTGACCTTCACGACTACCGAGGAGCGCTGTTCCCAAGGAAGCCAGCACGGAGACGCGCCCTGGGGCGCTGCCCGCCATGGACGGAAACACGAGCGTTAAGCAGCGCCGCTCTTCGGTGTCGTGGTCAGAAACCTCCACCTGTGAGTTCATCGTGACGACAGTGGCGGGGACCTCTTCTGATTTCACCACGGTCGCGCGCTGCAGCTCTCGCTCAAGCCAGGTGAGCGTGGCCGGCGGTTTCACGTAGTGACGGACACGCGCGAACAGAGCATCGAGACGATGTAGATCGAATGCTGTTATCATAGGCAGGTTGCTGAACATGCTATTTATCCTTGGAAAATCGTGATCTACGCGACGCACAAATGAATGGCGTGAGCAGCGACCCTGACGGGAGGGCGCCGCTCGCTACGAGCGTGTGACGGTTTTCATGGACAACAGCCGGATCAATCCGCGTGCGCCAGGGCACAAAGATTGAACGCTGTGAACCGCGAAAACGAGCATGTTCCACTTTCATAGCACGCGAAACCCCTCGCGCAAGCTCGCGCCGCTTCAGCAGTGCTATCCTCTCGCCGCCGAGTTCGTATACGACTCTTCGGCGTCACCGAGCGGGCCAGCAAACGTCAAGATCACCGAGATCCGTCCTGCTTCGTCGATTTCGCCAGCGTCGAAGAATTCGGGGCTGGTGCTGCCGTCGCAGCGGTCAACGACGGCGCGCACGCGGAAGGTGGTTCGCTGCGCGTCGATCACGCTCGTCAGCCTGATGCGGAGGAACTGTGGATCGGCGAGCGTGCGCGCGATTTCGGCGTCGAGGGCGGTACGGCCGCGGACTTCGCGGCTGCGCGTGACGAGGCGACCGTCCACCGCGAAGCAGGCTTCGAGCAACGCCGCGCGGGCAACGGAGTCGCGCTCGCTGAAGGCTTGGATGTATTTCTCGAGCGCGATCTGAACAGCATCGGGCATGCGGAACAGTAGCGCCGTCGCCGCCGACGAGCGATAGCGGTGTTTCGTGGTAAAACGCTCGCTGGAGGGCTTCTCGTCGACGGTGCTGCAGCGCGGCTTCGACGTCATTCCCCAGCCAACACAGCTCGATGGTGTGGTTGAGTCCGGGTTGTCTTTGGCGAACGCTAAATTCTCGAACTGAAGCAGTTGGGGGCTTCGCGTTAGACCTCGCGCTCGAGGACCTCTCTGTAGAAGCCTTTTCATCGGCCATTGTGGCAAAGCTGCGCATTGACCGCATTGGAGATGGTTTTGAAAAAAGGCAACCAAGCACAACATATCTGGCCTGAGCGGGAGCCTGCGCGTATCCTTTCGGCACCGTGCGTTGCCCCCAAAGCCACCTAAGACTCCCTTCGTCCCGATTCGCCTTGTGTGCAGGCCTCAGCGTCGCAGCGTTGCTCGCTGGCGTCAGCCTAGCTGAAACCGCAAGCGCTAAGCCCTTCATGGACTACCTCAAGCCGACTCCCACCGTCGCGGCACTCAGCTCAGCTAGCTGGGGCGTGCCGGGAGTGTTGCCGCGCGACCTGTCCAACGGCATCGAGAGCGCTAAGGGCGCGGGCGTTCACCCAGACTACTACTACTGGGACGGACAGATCATCAAGGCCAAGGACGGCAAGTACCACCTGTTCATGAGTACGTTCTCGGGCGACACGAATTTCGGCACGGGCTGGTTGAACTCCGACGCCTACCATGCCGTCAGCCAAACCAACGTGCTCGGCCCCTATGTCAGACAAGACTACGTTTACAGCAACAACGGGTCGCACAAAGGGCACAACGTTTCCGCGGTTGAGTTACCTGACGGCAGCTACGCGGTCATCGTCAGCGAGATCGTTCCCTTCACGATCTACAAGTCCAGCTCTCTCGACGGTCCGTGGACGAGTTGCCAACCCACGAGCCAGGTTGGTGCGTCCAACATCAGTCTGTTCCCGCGCGCCGACGGCAGATTTGAAATCACGGAGCGCAACGGCACCCTCGCGATCTCGGACACCCTGTGTGGCACCTACGTGAAGCAGAAGCCAACCTGCTCCTACACCCAGGCCGGCACTGACAGCATCTACCCGAAGCGAACGTCGATCCCCGGTGTATCCAATCCGAACTTTACTTACCAAGAGGATCCCCACATTTGGCGCAGCGGGGGCGTCTACCACATCATCTATTCCGGTTCCGGAGACCGCGTTGGCTGGCATGTGTATTCGGTCGACGGCATCACGAATTGGAAGGATAACGGCTACGCTTGGTCCCCGCGGGACTACCAGAAGATCTTCTGTTACGAGGGAAGCACCACCTGTACGCAATGGTACAAGATGGAGCGCCCGAGCGTGGTCCTGGAAGATGGCCACCCCACCCACATCACCTGGGCGGTGTCTGATGTCGACAAGGACAACCAGGTCCTACCCGGCACCAATCACGGCACTAAGGTCGTCGTGGTGCCCTTCGACGGCGTGGCTTTCGACAACGACTTTGGTGTCGGTGGTGCGGGCACCGGCGGCGCGGGTACCGGTGGCGCGTCAGGCACCGGCGGCGCGGGCACCGGTGGTGCGTCAGGCACCGGTGGCGCGTCAGGCACCGGCGGCGCGTCAGGCACCGGCGGCGCGGGCGGGAACAGCGGAACAGCCGGCACCGTTGCTAGCACCGGTGGCCTCAGCTCCACTGGCGGCAACGCGGCTGGCGGCTCGACGACTGGCCAAGCAGCAACCGGTGGAGTTTCGACCGTCGGTGGCGCCGCCGCCACGGGCGGTGCCGTGAGTAGCGCTGCAGGGGGGCAGTTGGCGGCGGGTGGTCTACTTGCGGTCGGTGGGGTGCCAGCGTCAGGCGGTTCGAATGCTTCGAATGCCGATACAGGCTCCGATGCCGGTGCTTGCGGTTGTCGATTCGCGGGCGGGCCAGCGCCGTCGAAGTCACTCGCAATCTGGGGTATTCTTGGTCTGATAGGCCTCCGCCGCTCCAGGAACCGAAACCGTTCCAAGCGCCGCCGCGCGTAGCAAGTGACGAGGCGCGCGCGGTCACTGTGACGCCATGTACGTCCCCGTCACTGGCCGCGGGGTCCAAGTTCCTGGGCATCTTGTCCGAAAGCTTCGCGTAAGTCGCAACGGGCGTTCGGTCTCGAACCGCTGCAGATGGGGGGCGCTCGCGCCCCCGCATCGCACCTCACGCCCGCCGTAGTTCCCGTCCCGCAGCGCCAGCGCGATGTACGCGGCGGGCGGAGTTGTGTCAGTCGCTCAAGCGCGTGGCTCGACGCCCGCGAGCATCTGTTCCCAATATGGGTGCAGGTCCAGCTCGACGTCCAGCCGCTTCAAGAGTTGGAACAGGCCGCCTAGCTTGCGGTGCAAGAAGATCAAGCGGCGCGGCGGGGGCGAGTAGGTGAGCGCCGACACGAAGCGGCGACCGAGGGCAGTCGAGCGCGCCGCGTATTCCGCATTCTTGAAGCTGAACGGCTGCGCGTGCCGCTCGAACGGCTGCGCGGCGCTGAGCAGCATCTCGACAAACAGCCCACGCGTTTCCTCGGATTCGCGCGCGTCGATCAGCTCGAACTCCACGCCTTGGTCGGCGATGCGCGCGCGGTCCCCGCTCGCCACGGCGCGCAAAAGCTCTGCGTAACGCGCGCGGAACTCGTCGTCGTACTCGATCGTCGCGCCGAAATCGAGCAGCACGATTTGGCGCGCTTCGGGGCGAATCAGGAAATTCCCGAAATTCGGATCCGTCTGCACAACGCCCCATTTGAAGAACTCGGAACAATACAAGTCCAGCGCGGTGCGACCGAACCACTCACGCAGCTCCCGTGCAGGCGCACTCGCGATCCAAGCGTTCAAGGACATGCCGGCCGCCCAGTCCATCGTGAGCACGCGCGCCGTACACAGCTCCGGCACGGAACGCGGCACCCAGAAGCGCGCGTCTTCCTTCAGTAGCTCACGGAAGCGTTCAAGATAGCGGCGTTCGCGCTCGTAGTCAGCTTCCAGCTTCAACATCGTGCGCAGCTCTTCGAATGTGCCACTGGCGTCGATCTTGCGGCGGGCGAGCGAAAGCCAACTCGAACCGAGCTTCTCCAATAAGTCGATGTCGGCGTCGATGCTTTCGGCAATGCCCGGGTACTGCACCTTGACCGCGACCGGCGCGCCGAAGGCGTTGGCTCGGTACACCTGGCCAATGCTCGCGGATGCCACCGCGGCCGGCTCCAGGTCCGTCAACAGAGACAGCTTTTCTGAGCCGAGCTCGCGTTCCAGCACCGCGTGCATGATTTCGAAATCGATTGGCTCGGCTTGGCCCTGCAACTTCGAGAGGATCTCGATGGCTTCGGGCGGCAGCAGATCCGAGGCGTCGATCGACAGCAGCTGTCCGGCCTTCATGAATGCGCCCTTCAGTCGCCCAAAGCCCTCCGCAATCACCTGCGCTTGCTCGATGCGAGTCTTGAGCTCCGCCATTCCGAGCTTCTCGCTCGCCGCCCAACGGGACGTCAGCTGATGCTTCAGCTCATGTCCAACCACGCCCGCGGCAACCCCCAACACACTCTTCGACCGCCGCCACAAGTTCACTTCGAGCTTCGCCACGCAGCATCTATAGGCCCGAAACGCCGCAAGCACAGTGCGCGCAGCAATTGCCCCGCGCGTTCAGCGCGTGTCTAAGGAGTAAGGAGGCCGGCGCAGAGCGGCTGGCAATGAAGCGGAGACCAGCAACGGTCAAGCGACCGGCGGGGTCGATGTCGCCAGGTCGCGCTGAGCCGGAGCCGAGCCACTCCACGCAACGTTTGGGTCTGGACCCACTCTTGATTGATGAAGGGCAACTGCCCTGGCAGTCGCCCCCCGTTTACGATCACTCGGCCGTCATCAGCGAAGCAGCTTTGCGCCACTTTTCTAAGCGGATGACCGTGTCGTTTCCTTTGAACCGGACCCTCAACACAATGGTCGTCGAAGGCCCGGCTCCGGCGCCGCTCAGAAGAAGAAGTACGTTACGCCGAACGAGCCGCCGAGTTGGCCACCGATGACCGCGCTGTTGTTGTTATTGGTGAGCACGACTCCCAGCCCTGCAGTGGCAGATAGGGCCACGTTCGGGACGATGAAGGCGCGGATTTGGGCTGCGCCTTCGACATGAACCGGGTTCGTCGACACCCGGGCGAGTGGACCGTCCCCGTCCGGATCGTGTGTGATGTGAACCAAGCCGATGCCCGGGCCGACGGAGAAATCAGCTGATTGGCTGCGGTGCACCGGAAAGAACAGACGCCCGGCTACGGAAAGCGAAGAGTCATTGTGCTGGAAGGCGCCACCGAGCAGCGCGTCGACATGAAACGCTTCGGCGTCGTAAACGAAAGTGGCACCGACGATGCCGGTCATGGTTGCCTCCGCGCCTAGACCGATACCGCGCGCCAGCGGCGCGGTTTGTGCGGCGGCAGTGCCCGTTGCGAACAGCGTGAGGCCAAACAGCGGGATGATGAACTGGATCAGGTTGCGCATGCGCGGAGTGTAGTGCGGAGCGCCTTCGAATCAATCGCTTGTGCACCCATTTCCGCGTTGTTGGGTGATGACGCGCACCGGATGTGGTCGCGTGCAGTCACGCCTCACCCAGGCAGGCTGCACTCGCCATTGCGGTGATTGAGCCACAAATCTGCCTCAGCCCGTTGCTGGTCACCGCGAAACGAACGCCGCACTGCTACCAGCCATGCGCAGCCTTTCCGATGAGGCCAGGCGCGGCCCGCTCGGAACTAAAACGAGCGTAACGTCTTGGAAGACCAGATCACAATCCGCGATCGAGACCACACACACGAAAGCCGGTGAACCCGGGGGCTGCTGTTTCAAGCGGACGCCTGCGCCGCCAGGCGTCGATGCCGATCTCAACCCTGCGCTTTTGCTTCCCCGCCGAGTTTGGCTTCCAGGTCCCGCGATAACTTCTGGGCTAACAGTCAATCTGGACGAACAATCCGGTATAGGTGAGGCATGCTCATCCACTCAGTCTACTTTTGGTTCAAGCACGATGCCGAACCGACGGTCGTTGAAGCGTTCGAGTCAGGCCTGCGGCGGCTCGCCTCGATTCCCGAAGTTCAGCAAGCATACGTTGGCAGGCCTGAGGCGACACCCAAGCGAGACGTCGTCGACAACAGCTACGCTTGGGCGCTTGTCGAGATTTTTGCCGACATGCAGGACCACGAGCGGTACCAAGAGCATCCGCTGCACCATGAATTCCTGCGTGACTTCGCAGCGAGTTGGCAAAGGGTGCAGGTGTACGATGTGCGGGTCTGAGCGGTTCGGCAGAGTTGCCATCGTATTTGCGTCGGGGGAGCGCATTCTGTGCGGCACCTCCAGCCCGGGACGAGCACGAGAAAACCGTCAACTACGTAGGGGGGAAACGCACTCTTGATCCGTAGAAGAGGGAGCGCGCGAGCGCGGCCCCGGGAAGGGGTTGGGGAGCGGGAGGGGGCTCGGCAGCGGCTTCAGCCCTTCGGGTATCACGAAGCGCGTCGGGCAAGGCCGAGCCGGGGCCGCGCTCGCGCGCTGCCTGGGATCGGTCTCGGACAGAATCCGGTATTTGGGTTTGGGTGCGGGCGTCGGCCCTTTGGTTTTGGCTTTGCAGC
>JBDTJC010000057.1:0-32093 GCA_039936055.1 Polyangiaceae bacterium
GACATAATCGTATCAGTATGCGAACTCGTCGATGCCGGCCGGGGGGTCGCTCGGGTGAGATATTCTAAACCAGGGGCCAATGTGAAGTCGCGCGCAGAGCTCCGCCGAGCGCTCGCTGGGTTGAGCGTCACGAGGGCCTACCAGTCTTGTGCGTCGACCGGGATGTCGTCGATCCAATCCGGGGAGCGGGCGCGGGCGGTCGGCGGCGGCCTCGGCTCTATGCCGAGGCTTTTTAAGATCGAGCAAGCGACAGTTGGCTCGAGGATGGTCGCGATGAAAGTGAGCCGGCCGCCGCAGGAGCACGACAGGGCGTCGATGTCATAGGTTCGTTTCAAAAGCTGGGCCCAATCGATGCGCGATGACTCAGCTGGCGAAACGGGCAAGTCGACCGAGTGGCGGCGTTTCCCGATACTTGCGGCGCTTTCAGGCGCCGGAGCGGCAGCTGGAGGCTCGGCGAGCGCAGCTAGCGCAAGACTGCTCGCGCTCCGCACGTGATCATCAGCATCACTTTGCACGTGTGGCGACGCGCGCTCGTGAGGAGCTTGAGCCCTTTCGCACGGCGCGGGTTCTGAGCGCGCGTTCTCCGCCGTGGTGCTGGGCACGACCCATTTCCGCCATGCCGAGTGTGGCGCGAACACGCCGTGGAAGATGATCAGCGGGGGCCTCGGGGGTGGGATGAGCGCGGCGAGGCGATTTTTGCGAACGCGCTTGAGGGAGCACTGGCCCCTCTCGATTGCTGTCGCCGGAGCCACCTCATTGAACGCTCACCTCGAAGCTCTGCCAGTCCACACCGCCGCGTTCATCGCGTAACACGACCCACATGAAGACGGGGCCAGCCTCTTTGGGCGCGCGCCAGTCGTTGTCGCTCGTGGTGTCGGCGAAGTGGGCTTCCTCGCTACCGGTGTGATCGCTGCCGAAGGAGCCCGCGCTAGCGAACCACGAAACACGCATCGATTCATGGCGATTGCGCAGCACGTGATCGGCGGGATCCAAGTAGGCGTAAGACTCCGGGCCGCCGCAGCCTTTCACCGGGGGCGTGCAGTCATCCGGACAAGCCACGATGTCTTCCCCGGGACTGCACATGCCGTCCCCACACGTGGGATCCGTGGGACACGCAGGCCAGCTCGCGCGCAGCGTTAGCCAGGAGGACGCGGACACCGTGAGCGGCGTCTTGGAGTGCTCAGGCGTGAGGTCAACGTCGTTTTGGCTGGGCACGGTAACGCCGAGCAAGTGCGGGTTCTCGTTGGAGCGCGTGGCCAACGTGTAGGCCGAAAACTGCTCGTTGGTGCTGCCTGCGAGGTTGCAGGTGATGCGAGTTTCCGCGAAGGCCGAGACCAAGGTTTGAGCCGCACTCACGCTCAGGATCACCGGCTGGTAGTAGCCGCCCGTCGAGTCAGGATCGGTCGGCCTGCCTTGAGCGCCGGTGCTGGTCGAGCTACTACCGCTGCCCGTGCCGCCCGAGCCACTCGAGTGAGACTGCGGCCGGGGCACGTCCGGGCCGAACTGGGCGCAGGCGTTGAAGGGCATCGTGCCACTGGGCGCGCTGCCTTTACCGAGCGGGAGCTTGATGCCGGGGGCGTCCGTGAAGCAGGCCAAAGCGACGTCGTTCAATTCGTCCGTGGCCTTGGGCTGCGTGCAGTACGACCAATCCACGCGCGGTCTGGCAACGGTGCCCTTCTCGTCGACGACGAGGATCCGGTAGGAGAGCGCGCCGTTGGGCGGAGCTTCGGCCGGCGTGGATTGTACGGCGAGCACACGCGGCCCCACAATTTGCGAGGAACGATCGGAGAATTCCGGCGTACATGCGGCAGCGCAGGGCAGGAGCAGCGCCGCGAGCGCCACGCGAAGCTCAGCAGCATGCGACGAGCTCACCATTCGAACCTCGCGCCGAACACCGGCAAGGTGGGCAGGCCGGTGATGTAATTGCGTTTGTGGAAATTGTAGTCGTACACGACCTCTTCCGGGTTGCTGCGGTCGGTCACGTTCTGCACGTCCAGGTAAACTTCTGCTTTCCACCAGGCACCCGTGAAGCGCTTCGCGATGCGAGCATCCGCTTGCATGAACGCCGGAATACGCAGCGAATTTTGATCCCCAAACCGCGGCTCAAATAAGTCGCGACGCAGACTATAGTCAGAGCTGACCACCGGAGTGCGCGGGAAACCGGTCGCGTACCGGAAGCGCGCGCCGAACTCGAAGCCACGCCCCAAATCATACGAGCCGACGACGGTTGCCACCTGCGTCTGATCGTAATCGAATAGACGCCACGGGGAGCCCGGGTGGTCTTTGCGCTCGCTGCGCATGAGCGTGTAGCTGACCCAGCCGAAGAAGCGGCCGTTCAATTCGTGGCGGAGCAAGATCTGCGTGCCGTAGGCGCGCCCCTGGCCCTCTTGAACCAAAGAAGTCGCGAGCAGCGGAGTCGGCGAATCACTGCGCGTCACCAAGTCAGACGACTTGGAATAGAACACGACCTGCTCCAGCGAGATCTGATCGGTGAACTTGAAGTTGCTGCCGCCGAGCACGTTGTACCCGTGCTCGATGCCCAGCAGCGGATTGCCGAAAACGGCTGACAAATCCGCCGGTTGGGCCGATTGATGATAGAGGCCGAAAGCCGCTTTGAAGCCCAAGCGCGGCACGACCTGATAGTTCGCGGCCAAGCGCGGGTCGACCGCGGTGCTCTGATTGGTCACACCGGTCGGAGGAATGCCACGCGCGGCCGGGTAGCGCGCACTGGCGCCGGTGATGTACGGCTCGACGCGCAGACCGGGCACGATGTGCAGGCGGTCACCCAGGAATCCGAGGTCTACCTGCGCGTAGGGCGCCACGGAGACGATGGTCGTATCCCACTCGTCACCGTTGACTCGCCCGCCCGGAGGTTGTCCGAACACCGTGTCGTCACCTTCGCGCGCGGGCAGCGTGACCGAGCCGCGGCGCGTCAGCTTGGAGCGGCTGCCTTCGACATCCAAACCAACGGTCGTGACAATGTGCTCTGACATACGCCCGCGCCAGGCCGAGCGAAGACCGAACACGTCGCTCTTGGTGTCGAGCTGCGTGGGTGTACCACCAAACGACTCTTTGGATTGCGTGTGGTCGACACCGACCCACGGTGACACGAGTACGCTCGAGCCGTCTGCGAGTTGGCGCTTGTAGGAGACGCCCACACGACTGAAAGACGTCAACGTGTAATCGCTCTTGTCTTGCGCCGGATCCTGGTTTTTCAGCGTGCGCGTGAGCGCGTCGCGCGAAGTCAGCGCCAGGGCTTCGACGGTTTCGTTCTCGCCCAACTGGTGGGTGAGTTTGATCTGGCCGTCGTAGTAGTCCGGGATCGGCACGAAGTCCCCCACGTCCTTGGACGTGAAGAGGGAAAGCGAGCGGTCCAGGTAGCTCTTGCGAGCAGCGATGGCGACCTGCGTGGAGCCGGACAGCGGGGCTTCGACCATCGCGGCAGAGTCGATGACGTCCGCTGCGACGAAGCCGTGCACGCCAGTGGTGCGCAGCGCGCGCGTGTCGATGGTGATCAGGCCTCCGAGGCCGCGACCGTATTCCGAACCGTAGCCGCCCGGCGCGAGGTTGATCGCGCGCACCAAGTCACCAGCGAACACCGAGCGCAAACCGCCACCGTGATACAGCAGCGGGATGTGGATGCCGTCCACGTAGACGCGCGTGTCTTGGGGCGCCGCGCCCCACACCACGAGCTGGCCGGAGCCGAACGAAGCGCGGGCCACGCCCGGCAAATTCTGGACGACCTTCAGCGTGTCACCTTGGGTGCCCGGAACGCGCCGGCCTTCTTCGGCCTTGATCTCGGTCGAAACGAGCTCTTTCTTGATCTTGGGCGCCATGACCACGATCTCGAGATCCGACTCCTCGCCCGCCGGAACGTCTTCCGTCGGCTCGAGTGAGTATTTGACGGACAGCTTCTGGCCTTTGACGAGCTCTTCTTCGGTCGTCACCGTGGTCAGGTTCGGACCGCTGATCGAGATGACGTGCTTGCCGAGCGGCACTTCCTTGAACTCGAAATGACCGAGTTCATCCGTCGTTGTGTCACCGAGGCCGTCGATCGCTACCTTCACGCCCGGGATCGGCTGTTTGCTGAAGCGATTCTTGATGTAGCCGTCGTAGTTGATGACCGGTGTGGGCGCCTCGACCGTGAACACGAAGTCGTAACGGTAGGTGATTTTCACCGGCGCCGGCTTGTTGTCGATCTCGGCCGGGTCGAACAGGAACTTCTTCACTGCTTCGAGCGCGGGCTGATCGAACGCCGCGCCCGCGGACTGTTGAACCACGGCATCCGCAACGCTGCCCTTGTCGTCGATCGCGAGCTGCAGCACGACGGAAGCGGTCCTACCCGCCGCCTTCTCTGACTCCGGATAGGGGGCCTCCTCGAAGTGAACGAGCTTCGGTAGCTTGGTCAGCTTCGGCTGATGACCGGGCGTTTCCGCCGAATTTGCCTGCGCGAACGCTAATTGCGGCGTGCACAGTGAGGCGAGCAACACGGCCGCCCCGAGTAACTTCTTGACCACCTTACTCTCCAAGTGCGAAGCGCATCGAAACCACGAAGGTGGACTGCACGGCCTTGCCGCAACGGGTTGCGGCGCTGAAATTCATGCGTTTCGCCGCTGCGATCGTCGCTTCATCCAAGCCATGACCAAGCCCGGAAACCACGGTCGCCGAGCTGACCGCGCCAGAGGCGTCGATCGTCACCGACACGCGAACGCGACCTTCGATACCCGCAGCGCGCGCGTCGTCCGTGTAAGTCGCTTGTACGAAGGCGCCCGGCTTGGCTTTGACGAGACCCTCCGCACACTCATCAGCCGCAACGGCGGGCCGCTCCGCCGCGCTGCCGAAGGTCTTTTCTTTGATCGGTGCGGCAGCCGCTACCGGTTGCGCAGCACGACCCATGGGCACCGCGATGCCACCTGGGCCACCTGGGCCGCCTGAAAGGTTGATACCAAAGTCCGGCATGGCGGCAAGCGCGGGATGCGCGGCGGCCACCGGATCAGGCGGCGGCGCGGCAGCCGGCGGGGGCGGCGCGGCGCGCGGCGCGGCCAGCGGGTGCTGCAGCATCTCTTTCGGGGCTTCGATCGGCTTCGGCGGCTCGGGCGGCTTCGCTTTCGCTTTCTTCTTCGCAGAAGACATCATCACGGCGACGTGCTGCGCTTCCGGCGCGGGCCTCCTCATGACGGAGAGGCCGCCGAACGCAGCAACGTGGACCGCCGCGCTGAGCACGCCCCCGCCGATATAGGCGAATTTAGCCCAAGCCATGAGTCAGTTCGCAGTCTCGACGTTGATTGCGAACTTCGTGATGCCCTCGACCTTGGCCAAGTCAATCACGTGCACGACTGAACCGTGCGGCACTTCCTTGTCAGCCGTGAGGATGAGATTCAGGTCCTTGTTCCCGGCCAACGCGCTACGCAATTCGTTCACTAGATCGGCTTCGGTAACCGATTTTTGGTTGTAGTAAGTCTTCCCGTCCTTGGTCAGCGTCACGGCCGCCACCGACGACACGGAATCGGTCTGACTCGCCGCCTTGGGCAACTCCACCTTGAGGCTCTGCGACACGATGTACTGCGCAGAGACCATCATGATCACCAAGAGCACGAGCATCACGTCCACCATCGGGGTGACGTTGATCCCGGAGATCGGCGCTCGCCTGCTACCGCCTCCGCTCATCGTTCCAGCCATGGCTCGATTCCTTTCAGGAAGCGTGTTCGGCGGCCGCTACGCCGTTTCCGATGTAGTCGCGCGCAGCCGCTTCACTGATTGGCGGTTCTTCGGCGAGCGCGCGGAACTCGGCGATCAATTTGGCGTCCGCCTTGAGCAGCGCGAGCAAGTTCTTGCCGATGAGCGCGATGTTGTTCTCCACCGTGCTCACCTTCTTCTGCGTCAAGTTGTAGCCAACGACCGCAGGGAGCGCGACGATCAGGCCGACGCCCGTCGCGATCAAGGCTTCCGAGATAGCGACGATGACGTTGCCCATGGCCGCCTGGTTGCCACCGGCACCACTCTGACCGAGCATGTGGAACGCCTGAATCACGCCGATGACCGTGCCGAACAGACCAAGGAACGGCGCGTTGTTGCCGAGCGTACCGAGCCAAGTGAGGCCGCGCTCCAGCTCCGGGCGCTTGCGCATGAGGGACGCATCCAGGGCCTCGGACACGGAATCCGGGCCGCCGTCGAGCCAACCGAGCACTGGCAACACCACCGAAGCTTCGAACGACTTGTCGTGCTTCAGCAGGTTCTCGGCACTGCGGCGGTCGCCCACCTTGAGGTAATCAAGCAGGGCGTCAGCGAGCTCGTTGACGTTGGGTGACGAATTCGAGCGGAAGTAGATCCAGCGCTCGAACATGATGCCGATGGAGAGCATGGACAGCGCCACCAGCAGGTACAAAACCCACGAAGCGCCCATCAATGAGAATTTTTCGAGACTTGTTATGAGCATGTGCGTGTTCCTTCACGAAGCTGTAGTCAGGGGACGCCCGCGCAGGTGCCGTCGCCCAGACACGAAAATTCAGTGACGAAAAGGCCGGAGCCCGGGCCTCCGCCGTCTGCGTCGATGTCCAGCAGGCGCCCTGTCTTCTTCAGGACTACCTGGCCGTCCACGTACAGAGAGAACGCAAATGTCGCGGCCGGCTTGCTGCAGGCGCTGAACATGTCGACGCGCACCAGGTAGCCCCCTTTTTCGGGGCTATCGCTCCAGACCACGTTTTCGGTGCGTAGGCCGTCCGGCGTGCACGAAGCCATCGAGTCTCGGTCGAGCAACCCATTGTGCGCCTTCGCCATGCCGTCGCTGTCGAGCGCGCCGGTGTTCGGGTGCTTCGGGTCCAGCTCCTTACCGCTCGGGCCAAGCAAGTGAATGTCCAAGTCCGCGTTGGAGCCCCAGGTGAGGGAGGCGACCACGTGCCCCGTAGGCACGAGCGAATCCACGTTCAGCGTCTCGGTGAACGTGGGACCGAATTGACCACTCGCGTTGGACGCCGCGATCAGTAGGGGCAGCGGACCGGGCGTCAGCTGGTGTGAGAAGTCCACCGTAGCGGCCCACTCGAAGGTGCCGGGCTCTTGAAGTGCGGGGGCCCCGATCGGAAGGATCCAAAATCCGTGACCGAGACCCTGGAGCCCAACCGCAACGGATTGCGCGCCAGCGCCGGCCAAGCCCGAGATCGCCTTGCCCGTGGTGCCCGCGATAAATTCCGTGTTCCGAATGCTGATCTGGGAGATTGCCGGGCCGCCGTCGTGGGGCGCCGGGAAGGGCCCTTCGATGAACTGAGCCTTGGCGATGGTCAGCGGCTCGTCCAGACCAGACGGCGCAGCCTGGGAATCACCGCAGCCCGAAAGCGACGGAGACAACGCCGACAGCGCCGCGAGCGATAGGATTGCCGCCAAGCGGCGCATCACAGCTCTCCCTGCAGGCGAAGCGTGATGATGTTGTTCTTGCGGTCAACGGGAACGCCGAGCGCGTTGCGGGCCATGGAATCGTGAATGAAGTCGTATTCGGCCACCAGGCGCGCTTTGTGTGGAACCTGGAAACCGATCAACGGAGAAAGCGTGGAAACGGTTTGAGTCGTGGGGATCGATTTGCCGCCGCGCGAATCGAAGAAGTCGGAATTCGGCTGGTATTGGTCGTAGCGAACGCCGGCGACGGCCCCATGCGCGAACTCCTGATACAGGGCCACGTACCAGCCGAACTCGCGTTCGGCGAAGCCGCCGGTGGTCGGGTCTGCGATGAACTGATTGCGGTCCATGTTGGATGCAACGGTGAACTCACTGAATAGGTGTGTGGAGCCTAGTTTGGAGTGCAGCTCGAACCCGAGGTCCGCGCCCACGAGCCAACGGTCGAAACTCTGCGACGCGGTCGCAGCTAGGCCCTGCGTGCCGACGATTTCCGGGAGCTGCACGATGCCGTCTTCAGAAACGTTGTCTCTCCAGGTCAGGGTGTTCTTGGTGGCATCGGTGCCCGGATGGAAACCCTTGCCGTTGAGCACCGATACGCCGCCTACCACGCGCAGCGAGGAAGGCATGGTCACGTCGACACCGACGCGACCCAGCACATCTTTGTGCGAGTTCGGATCTTGCAAAATGTAGCCCGTGCGATCGCCCAGCGGCTGACCGTTGACGACCGCCACGGCGTAGCGAAACCAGGCAACCTGGCCAGAAATCCGGAAACCGAGATCCGGTTCGGCCGGGAAGTACTCGCGCGACGCGAATGAACGCTCCATGAACGGGCGCTCACGCGGTGACTCCACCACTTCACGCCCGAAGGGGTTGTCGAACAACCCCATCGTGAACTGCACGAGCGGCGTTTGGTCGGGGTTGCGGTAAGCAAGCGACACCTCAGCGTGTTGCAGGCCGATCGCGGGGCCTTTCACGGTGTTCGCGTCGAGCTCGACCATCATGCCGCCGTATTGCCAGTCGCGCGCCACTTTGAGGCGAGTGCGGCGCAGCAGAAAGCGGTTCTGATTGAGCAGCGCTCCACCCTGCTGCAGTTGATCTTCGGAGTCCTGATGACCCTCGTACTGGGCTTGAACGTAGCCCGTGAACTTGAACCCGGACTCAGCCGCGGCAGCGGGCGCTGCCGTCTTGGCCGTCACGTCGTCTTTCTTGGCCTCGGGCTTAGCAGCCTCCGCCTTCTTCATCTCCTTCAGCACCTTCTCGAGCTCGGCGATGCGCGCGTCTTGTTCATCCAAGTCAGCGCGTTGCATCGTGACTTGCTGCTCGAGCTCAGCGGGCGCAAGCGAGGCAGCCTCGGCGGGAGCTGCCGGCGGTGGCGCAGGAGGCAATGCGGGCGCGGTCTGTGCGAACGCCGCCTTGCTGAAGGCCGCCAAAATAGCGACCGTAAACACCGCAGAAGTATGCCTATTCACGAATGCTCCGAATCACTGATGCTGGGCGAGACGATGCCGGGGCGTTCTAGCGAACGAACACCCCGGCATCCTCGAGCTAGGTTAGTAACGAGGCGAGTCGAACGATCAGAGCGTGCCTACGACCGCGATTTTGGACAGCTTATCTGTGAAGGTGTCGGGGCAGCCGCCAGTCACGCAACCATTCTCGAACTGAATGCTGTTGGTGGGAGCGCAGGAGTAGCAACCGCTCGCGGCCGTGCAGGACGGACCGACCGCGCCACCCGCTTCGCCGCCAGTGCCCGCTTCGTTGCCGACGTTGCCGACGTTGCCGACGTTGCCAGAGCCAGCGTCACCGCCATTGCTCGTCGAGTTACCGACGTTACCAGACCCGCCTTCACCAGTACTGTCGCCTGAGCCGCCTTCGCCGTTGACTGAGCCGCTCTCGCCATTGCCCGATCCGCTCTTGCCTGCCGTACCCGCAGAGCCAGCGCCACCGCCCGGCATCGCCTGGCTGTCGTCGTCACTGCTGCAGCCCTGAGTCACAGCGAACGCAAGGAGCGCCGCGCCGGCAACCATGAAACCGAGTTTGTTGAATTTAAAGAAAGACATCACTTCGCCTCGCAAAAGCCGTAGTTGCAGACCTTGCCGCCGGTGCAGGTGCCCGTGCCGGTGCCGGTGCAGGGGGTGCACGTCGTGGCGGCCGTGGTCGCTTTGTCGAAGTAGCAACCGCAGCTACCCGTGGGTTGGAACGAGCTCATCGGCCCGATCTCGGAGTCGCGAGTCACGTTCATGGCGCAAATGGGCACCACGTGCGCGCCGATTTCCAGATCCAGGATCGACTGATCCTGAGCGGAAAACGCGTCGAGGACGGCCTTGACGCCCGTAGTCAGCGTCGCCTTGGTGAGCAGATGAATCGGTCCCCACGTTGGGTAGTGACCGTCACGGACGTACTTCTTGTCCTTCGCGCTGATCCCGGAGTCAGGCCAGAAAGCGCACGTCTGACCGTAGTCCTGAAACGAGAGCTTCTTGACGTTGACGGTGTCTGCGTCGGCTTCGCCGGACGACAAGATGCCGAGCAGCTTCTGCGGGTCACCGGCTTGCGCGCTGACCGGGTTCTTCTTGTTCACGATATCGTTGAACACCGCGCCGCTGCCGCCTTCGTTGTGGCCGAGCCACTTCGTTGCTGGCAACTTGAGCACTTTGCTCCACATGGCTTCCGTGCCCGAGTTCTGGTCGCGGATCAGCAGCAAATCCTGGTTGTCCCAGCGGGTTGCGCCCTCGTTACCGAGGCCAAACGTCAGGTATGCCGCTTCGGCACTGATCGAGTGAGCGTCGGAGGAAGTCGGCACCACGAATTCCATCACTTGGTTGAAGAAGGTGTCGTGATCGGCGATGCCGGCCGCAGTAACGAGCGCGGGGGTAACGGCTGGGCAGGTCGTCGCGAACACATCGGAAACACCGATGTCCACCACCTGCGCGGTAGCGGTATCGCAAGAGTTCGCCACGGGCGCCGTGGCGGGGGCTACGGGCGGGGTCCAGTAGGTCCAGGTGGTCGCGGTTTGCGCGGTGCCCAACATGGCGGCGACGCCAGTGCACGAACCGGCCGACAAATAGGCGATCGTGACACTGCCAGAGAGCTTCGCTCCGAGCGACGCGAGCACCGGCTTAACGGCGCTTGAGCCGGAGACGAACACGGCCGGCGGCAGCGACGCATCCGAGCACGCGATATTGGCGGCGTGCGCCGCTTGAATGAAGAGCCCCTGTGTCAGCACAGTGGCCCCGGCGAGCATCACGCCGGAAGCGAGCGCGCGGCTCGTTAGTTTGTTTAGTCTGCCCATTTTAACTCCACTCCTCATTGGATAATTGAGAGGAACGGGGCGGAACCTAGGCGCGATATGTGGCGACGCGATGACCGACCCGAAACGTTTTGTGATGCTCATCGTGATGCTCGGTGTGTGATTGAGTGTGGTTTGGGCGGCGACGCCGCGTTTCGACGCGCTTCATGACGTAGCGGCGCGCGCACCGTGTCGTGTCGTCGAACAGAGAAGACGAATCGGTGACCGGGCGCACTGTCGTCAGGGGACGTGACGTTCCGATAACTCGCGTGGAAAATGGACGTGACGCAGGGGCAGAGCATCGCGCTCGACTTCACGCCGCCCGTGCGACTCAAATCCATCGCTTCGATGGCAGCGACGCGCGGCGCTCGCGAGCGCCGCCACGTTTCCCGACAAGAACCCGACTCCCGCGCCGGCCCGCCCCCCGCCGGCCCGCCCTGGCCCTTGCCGCGGCATTGCCGCAAATCGGCCCAAGATTGACAGCGCGGCGCCCTTCGCCGACTGTCCGGCCGCGTTCGAACAGCGGCTCTGGCAGCCGGAGGATTTCAGGCGATGCGTTCTCGGTTTGCGGTCTTATCGTTGTCTCTGTCTCTGTCTCTGGTCGGGTGCGGTCATTCCGAAGACGCCTGGCAGGCGCAGCTTGCTAAGTACAACCAGCTGTCCCACCAAGACGACCAAGAGCGCAGCGCGCGCGCGGCCGGTAAGCAGGCGCTCGACGAGCAGATGCAGCTCGTCGAGCAGCTCAAAGATCAGCTGCAGAAGATGGGCGTGGATCTGTCGTCGCTGAACCAACAGCTCGAGCAGACGGGCTCGCAGAACAAGACCTTGGCTAAGAACCTCGAAGAGGTGAACCAGGCACTCAAAGAGTATCAAGCGCGCGCCGCGCAACTCGAAGCCATCAAGCAGCGCTTCGAAGTCCTGCGCGACAAACTCAAGAAGCTGACGGACCTCGGGCTCAAGGTCGAGATTCGACGCAACCGCATGGTCATTCGCTTGCCGGGTGACGTGCTATTCGGCTCCGGAGACGACAAGCTGCGTCCCGCCGGCACCAAGGTGCTGGACGCGGTGGCAGACGTGATCCGCAACGACAAGCAGCTCTCCGGACGCTATTTTCAGATCGCGGGCCACACCGACAACAAGCCCCTCAAGGGCGGCCGCTTCGGCGACAATTGGGGCCTGTCCGCCATGCGCGCGCGGGAAGTCTTGCTCTACCTGATTGCCCCCCTGCCCGTGCCCGGCGCGAAGGACACCAAGGACGCCGGCGGCGGCCTGAACCAGGACCGGCTCCACGTGGCCGGCTATGGCGACACGGACCCAGTGGACAAAAATGACACGGACGCGGGGCGTCAACAGAACCGGCGCGTCGAACTCGTGCTCATGCCGGATATCGAGGAAATGCTGGACCTCAAGTCCCTCATTTAGCGATTCGTGCAGCCCGCGGGCCCGGAACGCAATCCTCCTCGTCCCGTAAACGACGGAAACGTGCGTTCGTAGCGACTAAATAGGCCCGGAGAAACCTGGCACGGGTCACGTCCGTAAACCGCTCTGTGGAGCGACGTGACGAGCTATAGCGCCAGCATGTGGCCCGCGATAGAAGTGGCGCGCTTGACGTCGGAGCGCCTTCCTACCCTCGCGGAGAGTACATCCGAGCAGCTCATGGAGCGCTACGTGGATGGCGAGGCGGACGCATTCGAGTTCCTGTATCGCCGCGTGTCCCCGAACTTGATGGGTTATTTGTTGCGGCTGACGCGCAACCGCGAGCGCGCCGAAGACTTACTGCAGATCACGTTCTCGAAGATCCACCGGGCACGCGGCAGTTACCTCCGAGGCGCGCCTGTCCTACCTTGGATCCTTGCCATCGCTCGCCGTTCGTTCTTGGACGAGCGGCGCTCCGCACACGTCCGAACGGAGGACCTCTCGCCCGACGGTTCGCTCCCTGAGCGGCAGAACGAGGCGCCGCCGCTGCCAGCGGAGCTTTCGGATGCGCTCGAAGTGGCGCTCGACCGCTTGCCAGAAACGTACCGCGAAGCCATCGTGTTGACCAAGATCACCGGGCTCACCGTGGCTGAGGCAGCCACTGTTCTGGGCGCCACCGAAACTGCCGTTAAGCTCAGAGTTCACCGCGGTTACAACCAACTGCGCAAAGAGCTCGAGCAGTACTCACGCACCCCATGAGCACGCCTACCCCAGACCCCCTCGCAGACTTGCCCTGGCCCAAGCCGGAGTGCCCCCGTGAGGAAGTGTCCGCGGCAATTCGCAGTGCGTGCACGAAGAACTTGTGCCCCGCGCAGCGCATGTCGGCAGCCTTAAGGCTCACGCTGTGCGTCGCTGCCTCCAGCTTCGTCGCGGCGGCAGGTTACTGGTTCGGCGTTAGTCACGGGCGCTCGGAGCTCGGCATACGCTTGGGCTTGTATGGCGCGGCGGCCTGGGCCGTGCTGCAAGCGGCGGTGTTGTTCGTGGGCTTCGGTGGGCCGCGGCGCGGTCGCTTGCCTACGCGCACGTTGCGCCTCGCCTTGGCGGTCGGCGTGCCGGTGTTGTTCCTCTGCTACCTCACCTGCTCCGCGTGGACGTACGTGCCGTTCGATCAGTTCTCGCACGGCGCGCGTCTCAGCCACGCGCTGCGTTGCGGGTCGGTCGCGCTGTTCTTCGGCGCGCTGGTCAGCGGCGCCGTGCTGCTCGCCTGGCGCGGAACAGACCCACTGACGCCGCGCTTGTCGGGCGCGCTGGCTGGTTTGATCGGCGGCGTCGGTGGCGCGCTGGCAGTCGGCATCGGCTGCCCCAGCCATGAAGCGTGGCATCTCTGGGTGTCCCACGGCCTCATCATCGTGGCACTGGCTGGAATGGGCTTCGCGGTGGGTAGGCGGGCTCTGGCCCCGTGAAGCGCCCTCGTATGACGTTCCTCGGCCAGCAGGCGCATCAAGAAAGCGCCCCGTGAAGCTACCCAGCGCAGCCGTCCTGCGCGAGAAAGCATTCGAGCTGCTGCGCTACGGTGCGCTTGCCGGCTGCGTGTACGTGCTCGGAACGCAGTTCATGCGTCACTCCTCGGGGCCCAAAGAGGGCAGCCGGGCCGCGGCCTTTGATTTGCCACTCACAGGTGACGCGGGTCGCGTGAGCCTCGCTGCGCAGCACGGCAAGCCCGTGCTCATGGAGGTGTTCGCCAGTTGGTGCAGCGTGTGCAAGCGCAGCTCGCCGCACTTGGTGGAAGCCTGGCGCGCGCACCATAAAGACAACGTCACATTCCTCGCCGTCAGCGTGGACGAAGACCCGAGCGCCGCCGGCCGCGCCAAGGCGGATTGGCAAATCCCATTCGACGTCGCCATCGACGACGGCAGCGTCTCCAAAGGCTACGGCATCAGCATGCTGCCCACGCTGATCTACATCGACGCAAAGGGCACCGTGCGCCACTCGTCGGTCGGCGCCCCCTCAACCTCAGAAATCAACGACTGGATCGCCGAGCGCTGAGCTGAGCTGAGCTGAGCTGAGCTGAGCTGAGCTGAGCTGAGCTGAGCTGAGCTGAGCTGAGCTGAGCTGAGCTGAGCTGAGCTGAGCTGAGCGCGGACCACACCGCGCGACTGCAAAGCGCAAGCATCGAGTGGCAGGTGGGCGCCCGCGCCCCAGCATCGCGCCTCGCACGCCGTCCAGGTGCCCTTCCGAAAGCGCGAATCATTGGTCGCCCCAATCGTTGGTGTTCCCCATTAACGGCCGTTTCTCGAACCCCTGCCGCGCAGCGCGGAGCGGCGACGTCGCGGCCGCGTGGCCCAAGGCCAGCACAAAACTGGCGCATTGGAGCCGCCGCGAGGCGACCCCAACCCCTCAGCGATCGCTCAGGAGCTCAGTGCGAAGCAGCGGGCGCAGGCGAATGCGGCTTCGGCGCGGCGGAGGTGCTCGGAGCTGCAGAAACCGCGGAGGACACACGCGGCGCCGCAGAAGTGGCAGGCTCAGCCGAAGCGGCGGACGGCACGAACGCTTCACCGGTGTCCGGCTTGACCTCGCTCGCTTTCCAGATCGGTGCGGCGCGCGTCAGGTGCATCAGGTTCGTCTTCGTTCCGCCGGGCACGCCGACGCTGGTCACGCGCACGGTGGCACCGAGCGGTCCCGCTTCGAGCACCACGCCGGAAGTCAGCACGGTGTCCGCGAGCTTCTTGCCACTCGCCAGGCACGCAGCGTCACAAGCAGCTTGATCCGCTTTCACAGCGAGTGCCGCGGTGCCGCTGGCCAGTTCGAGCGCACCCTCGAAGTTCTTGGTCAGCCAGCGCTGCTGGAGCTCGACCGCGGCGTCCTTCGGATCGTGCGCGAGTTCCTCGGTGGTCACCTTGCGCGGGGTGCGGGTTTCCTTGGGCGGGTGGTAATTGCAACCGCCGCGCGCGAACGCCCACATCACGATCGTCATGATGCCCAAGATGCCGAGCATACCCAACGTTTGCTTGCTCGGGGAGTTCAGCTCCTCCTCGGTCTGCGGGATCCGGCGCTTGAGCTTCTTCTTCTTCGGGCGCTCGCTGCCTGACGCCGGGGGGCGAGAGGCGCGCGAGACCTTGCGCTCCTCGGTGCTGCTTTTGGGCTCGGAATCCGTTGCCATGGGCGGACTCGGGTAACCCGAATGTCGTTCGCGCGCAACCGATCCGCCGGCCTGACCGACCAGGCGAGATGAAGCGGATCACGGCTATTCTGCTCGCTCTGCCCTTTTCGTGTTGGGGGTGTGCCGGTTCGGCCCCCTTACCGGCCAAGGCGCTGGACCTGAACCAGGCTGGGGTCGCCGCTTTGGCCGCAGGCGATCTCGAGACCGCAGACGCGCGCTTCAGCCTGGCCCTCGAATACAACCCGAACTTCGTGGACGCGCTGACCAACCAAGGCTTGGTCGAATTGCAGCGCGGTAACTTCGAACGCGCGCGCCAACTGTTCACCCGCGCGCGCCGCCTGAATCCGGACGTCGCGCAGCCCCACCACGCGCTCGGCGTCTTAGCCGAGCGCGTGCGCCGTCCGGATTTGGCGTCGCAGAACTATTACGAGGCGCTGCGCGTCGACCCGGGCTTTGCTCCCTCGCGCTCGAACCTCGCGCATTTGCTGTACGACGGCGGCATGTACGAAGACGCGCTCACGCAGTTCAAGCGCTTGGTCGAAATCACGCCGGATGACCCGCAAGCCTTCGCGGGCTTGGCCGCCACCTTGCTTCACCTTGAGCGCGTCACCGAGGCCAGCGTCGTGATCGAATCGGCCCTCGCCACCGCACCCGACAATGCGGATCTGATCGTGCTCGCCGCGCGCCTGGAAATCCGCCGCGGTGAGTTCGAAGCCGCCATCGCGCGTCTACTCCCGCTGGCCACCGGCCGCACTGACATCGCCGCCAACGCTCTAGCCTGGTTGTCCGCAGCCGAGCTCGCTCGTGGCCAGCCACGTGAAGCGGTGGGCGCGGCCGAAAGCGCGCTGGCGCTCGCCCCGGACGACGCCCTGGCCTGTTACACCCTAGGCCTGAGCCTGAAAAAGCTCGGGAATCCGAGCGCCAACCGTTGGCTTTCGCGTGCCCAAGCGCTTTCGCCCGGCGTGAAAGTAGCCCTAGACTCCCTGCGGTGACTCCCAGCGCACGCCTCGGCGTGAAACGCACTCCGCTTTCCGAATGGCGGCGCTCCGTGCAGCGTGAACGCGCATTGATCGCGCTGTTCGATCTGGGCCGCCAAAAGACCTACGGCTTGCGTGCCGCGCGCCTGTACGCGTTCGGCGTGTTCCTCACGTACGCCATCGCCATCGCGCTGGCCAAGGGCGCGGGGCAAGCCGCAGTGATTCATCGCTTCGTCCGAGCTGCACTCGTGGCGCTTTCTTGGGTGGTGGGTGCTCTTGCCACACTCGGGGCAACACAGGCTTTGGCGCAGCAGACCGAGCGCGACAGCCTAGCAGCGCTGGCAGTGCAACGCGGTCACTCGGGAGCGGCACTGCTGCGCGCTCGCACGTTGGCGGCCGCCCAGCGCATCGCGCGCTTGCTGGCCGTACCGGCTCTGCTCCTCGTCGTGGTTGGCCTCATGCGCGGGGCGGCTCTACCTTGGGCGTATGCGGTTGCCCCCGCGGTGCTGGTCTATGCGAGCGCCCTGGGGCTCACGCTGGCCGTGCTCGCGCAGTTCGCCGCCGAGCTCGCCCCAACTCATCCGCGTGCTCTGCTCCTCGCGCTCGTGCTCGGCCCGCTGCTCATTTCCCAGGTTTTTCCGAGCGTCCCCAGCTTTCCCCAGCTCTTCTCGTGGCTGCTCACGCGCCTCTTGAACGCCGGAGCAGCCCTCACATGAATGCGCTCAGCTTCGAAGGCGTGAGCCACGCCGAACTCGTTTCGGTATCCACTGCGTTCACGCCGGGCACCCACGTCGTCCTGGGCAGCGAACGCGACGGCACGCACACGCTCGTGCAGCTCGCAGCCGGCGTGGCGCCGCCCAGCGCAGGGCACGTGCAGCTGAACGGCGTCGCGCCGTTCACCAGCGCCGCCACGCGCCGAGCCGTCGGCTCGCTCTGCGCGAACGAAGCATTGCCGCACGCACGCACGGTGAGCGCCGCACTGGCGCTCGCTTTGCGCGCACGCGCTGACGCACGTTCAGTGACGAGTGTGCTGGGCGCCGCAGGCCTCACGCGCCTCGCCGCGCGGCGCACGAGCGAGCTCACCGCGCGCGAAACTCGCGCCATCGCCCTGGCGCTCGCGCTCAGTCATCCCAAGCCCCACCTGCTGGCACTGCACGAGCCGCTCAGTCTCGTCGATCTCGTGCGCGAAGAGTTCATCTTGGAAGCGCTGAGCGCCGCCGCAGACAGCGGCGTGATCGTCCTGGCCAGCGCGAGCGGGCTCGAAGACGCTTCGCGCTTGGGCGGCGAAGCGCACGCCCTGGACCGCGGGATCTGGCTCGATTCAGCGCACGCGCGCCTGCCCGCGCTACGCGCCACATTGCGCGTGCAAACGCCGGATCCGCGCCGTTTGGCGGCGCGCCTCTCCGAAGTGCCGGACATCCAAGGCGTCAGCTGGGCCGGCGCGTCCGAGTTGCTCGTGCACGGTTCGAACTTGGAGCGTCTGGCACACAGCGTCGTCAGCAACGCGCGCGCCGAGGCGATCCAGATCAGCGCCCTGCGCCAAGAGCTGCCCGCACTGGACGCGCTGAGCGCCGCGCGCGCCAGCATGGCACGGCCAACGGCGCCCACGAGGCCCGAGTGAACGACGCACGAGGCGGCATCAGCGTCGGCATGAAGCTCGGCTTTGCGCGGCTGCGCGGCGTGAGCGCGCCGCTCAGCGTGGTGCTCGCGTGCGGCGCGGTCTTCGCCCTCAGCGTGCTCGGCCGCCGCGCGGAGCCGGCGGGAGCGTTGGACGATTTGCTGGCAGTGCCCGTATTTGGGTTAGCGCTGCCAGTGCTCGCGTACCTCGTGAGCGAGCGCGTATGCGGCGGTCAACGCCTGGACCGCGGCGTCGATAGTGTGGCGCGCCACGGCGCCGACCGGCGCGCCGCGGTGCTCGGCTTACTGTTGGCATCCGCCGTAAGCACCGCGCTCATCGCCGTACTGCTCACGCTGACCGCCGTATTCACCGCGCACGGCGCGGGCTCACTCTTGTTCGACCTTCGTTCCAGCATTGGCATCGCCTTGCTCGGCGGCGCCGTGTATGCGCTTTGGTTTGGCGCCGCTTCGCTACTCGGCAAGCGCGGCGGCGGCCGCAAATGGGCCCTGATCGCGGATTTCATCCTGGGCGCGGGCAACTCCGCCCTGGCCGCCCCCTGTCCGCGCTCGCACGTGAGGAATTTGTTGGGCGGTGAGCCCGTACTCGAAATCTCACAAGCCCACGCCTGGCTCGCTCTGCTCGCAATCGGCGTGGTGTGCGTGATGCTCAGTGCCACGCGCACGCCTGAGTAGCGCCTCAAGGCTCCGATTTCCGTCAAATTGACCACGCATCACCTCTGACCAAGCGGATCTCCGGCGCCTGGACGCAAAATTGCCGCTGATCACCGTGTAAAAATAGCCTCCTGTTCCGGCACGAACTTTGCGGGGGTCAGCGCTCAAGTTTTTGGCCGCCTTTTTGCCGAGGGCATGGTTGAGCACATTAAGGAACTGGTTCCCTCACTCATGAGAGTCAGGAACTGGCGCCGGGCAAAATGTGGGACTAGGCTCGCACCTGAGCGTGCAGGGCATCGTTTACAAATTCGAAAGCTTCGCGGCGTTATCTGAGGCTCTCGACACGGAGGAGCCGGACGTGAAGCTTCCGGTCGAAGAGGGCCTGGTGGATGGCCAATGGCTCGTCGCCACGTTCACCATCGGCAACGACGCGACGTCGGTTGCAGGCCGCGTTGCGGATCGCGGCAGCGAGCTGCATTTGACCTTCGAGGAGCGGGATTGGAACCAATTGTGCCGCTTCGCGAACGGCCAATGCATGCCCTCCATCCCGCCGCCCTGTTCCGAAGGTGCGGAGGTCGTACAAGCGCCGCCGGGCAGCACGGTGCTGGTCGTGGATGATGACCCGGTGTTGCGCTCAATCGTGTGCACCATGCTCCGCTCGTCCGGCATCAATACGGTGCAACTCGAGAGCGCGGAAGAAGCGCTGGATTGGCTCGCCAAGCACGACGCCGATTTGCTGGTGCTGGATTGGGGCTTGCCCGGCATGAACGGCATCGAGCTATGTCAGCGCCTGCGCAACGAGCGCGACGACCAGAGCCTGCCGATCCTGTTTTTGACCGGTCATTCGTCGAGCACGGATCTGGTGCAGGCCTTCGAGGCCGGCGCGAATGATTTCGTGAGCAAGCCGTTTCGTGCCCCGGAGCTCCGCGCGCGCGTGCTGGGCCTGCTGCGGCGAGTGATGGGCGAGCGCGTCGCGGCGGGTTAACGTCGCCGGGTGAAGGCGTCCCGGGATACTCAAGAGCTCGCACTCTCCGCCACGGATCTGAGCGGCTTCAACGAATGTGAGCACAAGACCACGCTCGACCTCGCGGTCGCCTTCGGCACCCTGAAGCGCCCCGGCGAAAACGAGATCGAGCGCAAGATGCTGGAGAAGCGCGGCTTCGAGCACGAAGCGCGCGTGCTCGCGCAGTTACAAGCCACGCACCCGGATGTAGCCAAGGTCAATGCCGGACCGGGCGAAGAGTCGCGTGCACAAGCCGCTCTGGATACGGAGGCCGCCATGGCGCGCGGCGCTGAGGTGATCGCGCAAGGCGTGCTGCAACACGGCGCGTGGTTCGGGCGCCCAGATTTTTTGCTCAAAGCCAAAGGCGAAAGCCGGTTCGGTGCCTATCGCTATGAAGTGGCGGACGCGAAGCTTGCTTGCGAGGCCAAGGCGCGCGCGGTGCTGCAGCTGTGCGCATATAGTGAATTGCTGAGCACGCTGCAGGGAGGTGCAGAGCCGGAGTTTTTCCACATTGCTCCGGGCGGCGCGGATCCCCGGCTGATTCCGCTGCGTACGGCGGACTATCTTTCTTACTACCGCCTCGCCAAGCGGCGCTTCGAGGCTTTCGTCGAGGGCGGCAGAGCGCGCGTTGTCTATCCGGAGCCGGTCGAGCATTGCGGCGTGTGCGGGTGGTGGAAGCGCTGTGAAGAGCGCCGCCGCGCGGACGACCATTTGTCGCTCGTGGCCGGCATCAGCACGCGGCAACGCGATCGGCTGAGGGCGCTCGACATAACGAGTGTCACCGCCGTGGGCGCGCTTCCGGCCGAGCAGCGCGTGCCGGGTCTGGCCAAGGAATCACTCGAGCGCGTGCGCGAACAAGCGCGTTTACAAGTCGCCGGGCGCACGCAAGCCAAGCCGCTGTACGAGCTACTGCTCGATGTAGAGCCCACATTTGGACTGGATCGCCTGCCGGCACCGAAGCCCGGTGATCTATTTTTAGATCTCGAAGGCGACCCATTCGTGCAGGGCACCGGCCTAGAATATTTGTTTGGGTTGGTAGAACTGGGCGACGTGGTCGATGATTTCATCCCGCGCGACGCACCCGGCCCGCCCCGCTACCACGCGTTTTGGTCCAAAACGCACACCGAGGAGAAGCGCGCGTTCGAAGCCGTCATCGACCGCATCTTCCAAGGCCGCGCTGAGTTCGCCGACTTGCACGTGTTCCATTTCGGCCATCGCGAGGCGGACGCGCTCAAGAACTTGTCTTGTCGTCACAAGACGCGCGAAGCACAAGTCGACCAGTTGCTGCGCGAACACGTGCTCGTGGATCTGCACGGCATCGTGAAGCGCAGCCTACGCGCGTCCGTGGAGAGCTACACCTTGAAGCAACTCGAAGGTCTTTATGACTTCAAGCGCAATACGGAGCTGCGCGCAGCCGCGCGCGCCATGCAGCTCTTCGGCTGGCTGCTCGAAACCGGCGAAGGTGACGCAGCCGAAGCCGAAATGCGCGACACCATCCAGCACTACAACGAGGAAGACTGCCTCTCCACGCTCCGCTTACGCGCCTGGCTCGAAGCGAGAAGGCCCGAATTCGAGGAAAGAACGGGCCAAATCCTGGGCCGTCCGGAGAAACCCAAAGCGCCGCCCGTCGACGAACCGCAACACGAAAGCGCGGACCTCGCCAAACGCATCTTGTCTCGCCTGCCCGAAGACCCTGCGTTGGACACGAAAGAGCAAGCCGCCGAACGGCTGATGGCGAACCTCCTCGACTGGCATTGGCGCGAGGGCAAGCAGGCTTGGTGGGAGCATTTTCGAGAGGGTGATCTCGCGCCGGCGGAGCGCCTCGACGACCGCTCGGTACTGTCGGACCTCACGTTTGCCGGCGTCGTTCGCACCGAGAAGAAGTCGAGCATCTGTCGCTACGATTTCCCGAAGCAGGAGCACGCGTTCAAAGTGGGCTCCAAAGTCTTCGATCCTGACCTGAAGAAGGAGTCAGGGTCCGGGGAGAGAGCGGCGGCCGCTGGGGAGATTTTCGAATTGGGCGCAACCTTCGTTCACCTCAAGCGAGGGTCGTCCATGACGACTCACCCGCGAGCGTTGATGGTGGGCGGCCCGATTGACACAAGAGGTCATGCCGCGCGTCTCCTTGCGCTCGGCCGGCACATTGCCGAACACGGCGTGAACGGCGGTGAATCGTTTCAGTCCGCTCGCGAGTTGCTGCTTCGCAATCCGCCACGTTGTGGGCAAAATGAAGGGGATCATCTAGTAACGCCAGACGAAGACACTGTCGCCGCGATCCAACGGCTGGCGCTACAACTCGATCACTCGGTGCTTGCGGTACAGGGCCCGCCTGGCTCGGGCAAAACCCATCGCGCTGCGGAAATGATCCTGACCTTGGTTCGCGCGGGGAAAAGAGTCGGTGTCACTTCCAACAGCCACAAGGTGATCAAGAGCGTTCTTCGCAAGATAAGTGAACGCGCAAGCAAGACCGGACAAGCACTAGGTATCTTGCATATCGATAACCGCGAAGCAGAAGACGCGAACGCGCCGTTCGAGTTCAGCAAGAGCTATCCGGAAGTCCGCGCGCGCCTCGAGGCACGAACTCTCGACGTCGTTGGTGGCACGAGCTGGGCTTGGGCTACCGAGCACCTTCACGGTGCCGTCGACGTCTTGGTTGTTGACGAGGCTGGCCAAATGTCGCTCGCGAACGTACTAGCGGTCTCCACAGCGGCGAGAAGCCTGATCCTATTCGGCGATCCCGCCCAGCTAGACCAACCCCAAAAGGGCTCGCACCCGCCAGGCGCGGACGCCTCCGCGCTCGACCATCTGCTCGGCGATTCCCTCACCATGCCTCCCGAACGAGGTGTGTTTCTCCCGATAACTAGGCGGCTTTGCCCAGCGATCTGTGATTTCACATCCCAGGTCTTCTACGAGGGTCGACTTGAACCCTTCGCAGGGCTCGAAAACCAACGAATCAGCGGTCCGAATCCCTTCAACGGAAGCGGCCTGCGTTTCGTGCCGGTGACCCACTACGGCAACACCAATCAATCTGGGGAGGAAGTGACGTGCGTACGGGAGATCGTCGCGTCACTGTTGGAGAACTCCACGCAGTTCTTCGACAGCGAGGGGATCCCGCGCGCCCTCAAGGCCAGGGACATTCTGGTTGTTGCTCCGTACAACGCCCAAATGAGTGCGCTTCGCACAGCTCTGTCTGAATACACA
Source organism: Polyangiaceae bacterium (assembly GCA_039936055.1). Lineage (GTDB taxonomy): Bacteria > Myxococcota_A > Polyangia > Polyangiales > Polyangiaceae > PMG-095. The sequence continues at coordinate 22,716 of JBDTJC010000057.1, forward strand.
GATCTCGAAGTCGGCACCGTCGATAGGTTCCAAGGCATGGAAGCCCCGATCGTCATCTACTCCATGACCTCGTCCAGCGCGGAAGACGCGCCCCGCGGCTTGGAATTTCTGTACAGCTTGAATCGTCTAAACGTCGCGACATCGCGCGCGCAAGCGCTGGTGATATTGGTTGGCAATCCCGAGCTGACCAAAGTGCGCTGCAAAACGCCGCGGCAGATGCAGCTGGTGAATGCGCTTTGTGCGTATTTGGAGATGGCCAGCGCAGGCTAACCCCCTGAAATCCCGAAACTCGAGACCCGCCCCGCGCCGACTCCCGAGGGTGCATGCTAAACTCACGGAGCGTTCGCCATGGCCACCTCAGCCGCTGAAGTCATTCGTCCCCTCCGCCGCGCGGAGTACGACCAATTGGTGGCGCTCGGCGCCTTCCAAGGTGAGCGCATTGAGCTGCTCGAGGGCGCGCTGGTCGCCATGAGCCCGATCGGAGCGCCGCACAGCTCTACGGTGGACAGACTCACTCGGCTACTCGTCTTGGCGCTAAGCGAGCGCGCCACCGTGCGCTGTCAGGGCCCCTTCGCCGCCCTCGAATTCTCGGAACCAGAACCGGACTTCACCATCATACCGCCGGGTGACTACGACACCGATCATCCAAGCACGGCGTACCTGATCATCGAAGTGGCAGAGCCATCACTCGCCCTGGACCGCGGCAAGAAACTGCGCCTCTACGCCAGCTGCGCAGTCCCTGAGTACTGGGTCGTCAATATTCCAGAGCGCTGCATCGAGGTGTACACGGAGCCGTCACCCGGCGCGTACGCCAAGGTCGAACGTTATGAGCGCGGGCAATCAATTCGACTCGTTGCCTTCAATGACGTGGCGTTCGCGGTTTCTGATGTGCTGAAGTAACGGCCATCTCGCCTTCGCGTACGGCCGGCTAACTCCGTGCAATCTCGAAACGCGCGGCGCGCCTGCGCCGACCGGCACAGGTGCGGGCTAAACTCAGGGAGCTTTCGCCATGGCCACCTCAGCCGCTGGAGTCATTCCTCCCCTCCGCCGCGCGGAGTACGAACAATTGGTCGCGCTCGGCGCCTTCCAAGACGAACGCATCGAGCTGCTGGAAGGCGCGCTGGTCGCCATGAGCTGATCGGCGTGCCGCACAATTCTGTTGTGCATCTGGTGTTGGACGCAAGTCGAGGCACTGAAAATGCCTCGACCTGTCCAATGCGGCGCGTGATCTAGAGCTTCTCGATCACCGTCTGATTGAAGTGCGGCGGAGGAACACAGCCGTCGGGCGCCGGAGCTACGCAAGTTGGAGGGTTGGCACCCGTCGCGCAGGTGGGGGTACCGTGATAGTTTGTCCCGGCCTGATCGCCTGCGTCGAGGCACATGCGAATGGGAGCGGACACGGCACGGTTGCCTATCTTGTCTTGGGCGACCACCGCAGCGCAGATCCAGCCGTCCTGCTGGATGATCGTCGTAAGGTCGAACTGACCGCCTGTGCAAAGTGCGCCGTCGGACGGTTGGAACGCATAGATCACTGGTACGGGAGAGGTGGACACGGCGGCCTCGTGTTGAATCACGCGCGTCAGCGCAGAATTGCCGCCGCACAAAAAATCCGGGGGCGTCGTTGCCGTTCCTGCGATGCAGCCATTGAGCGGCGCGTTCTTATCGTAGTACGCCGACCCCGTTGGTGTGACCGGAGTAAGCGTGACGAACGGCACGGTCGTGTCCGCAATCTCATCGCACACCCCGCCTGAGGTGCCCTTGAAGTTCTTCAGAAGGGGCTTGGTGGTGTCCTGTTGGAAGTACAACCGGACACCGACTTTGGTGTCGACGTCGGAGTAAAACTCGATGCCTTGACCGTCGACCACGTTGCCGTAATCCCAGATCAACGCGCGAAAGTTGTTTACCGACGGAACCGTCTTGATAGGCGCGGTGATGGTGGCGATGTCGTCCGGGGAATCACCGAGCGGATCGAAAAACTCAGAGCATATCTGATCCTGTCCGCTCTTCGTCCGTTCCTGCATCAGGGGCGGCTGCATGTCGACTACCGGGGGGATGTTGTCCAGATAGTAGAATGGCGCAACGCCGGCCGCCGGGTTGCCGGCCAAGTCATAAGCCGAGATTTTGACGGTAACGCCGAGCTGCGACGAGAAATCGAGTGTGTTGAAGGTATAGCTGAACGTCTGGCCGTCGCTCGCCAGATGCCAGTAGTTGCCCTCCATGTAGCTCACCGCGTCTGTCGAATTGACCTTCACTTGCACACTGCTCGCATCGACGCCCGAGCCGCCCGTCTCGTCAGCAACGGTAAACGTGACCGTCGTTTGCCCGCCAACGAACTGCACGCTGCTGATCGGCGGGGTGACAACGGTAATCACCGGGCCAATACTGTCGACGACGAACGAGAAGTTTTGGGTGGCTGTCGTGCCGCGCTTGTTCGTCGCAGTGATCACCACGGGGACGGTGCCGACAGGCTTCGGCGCGAAAGTCATCGCATCACTGAGGTCGATGTCGGCCTGGTAATAGCCGGGGGTGTCCGTGAGGGCCGTGATCTTGCTGATTTTCACGCCGTTCACAGAAAGGGTTACGGCTTGAACGGCCGCGTTATCATCGCTAGCAAGCAATGGCGCTGGGAGTGCGGAGAACTTGAACAGAATGGGCCCGAGCGCATGCGCAGATTTGTTCGCCGGATTGGTGAGCGCAAGCTTGGGGCCGCCGTCGTAGTACGTCGTAACTGTTGCCGTACCCGTGTGCGGAGTTGGCGATTGATCGCTTGCGCTGCAAGTGAATGAGACGGCGCCGCTGGGCACGTTTCCAACGAGTACGAAGTGAGCCGAATACTCGTCCGCGTTGCTCGTCGCCATGACGCTCCCGTCCATGCCGATTTGCTTGCCATCGGCACCGAACATTTGGATCTTCACCGACGCAGTAAGCACTGCAACGGCGCTGGCGCTTGTGGACCGAGTAACCGCGCAGGTAACCGTCGCTTGATCGTCCGTAAGCACCTTGCCCTTGGTCGGATCAGTCAACGCAATCGGTGCGCTAATGACGACGACGGGGGCCAGCGGGCTCTGCTCATTGCCACCGGCCTCTCCACCCTCACCCGCATCACCACTGCCCGACTCCCCGCCGTTCCCGGAATTTCCCGCAGCGCTACCGGAATGCCCAGCGGTCCCCGTTCTGCCGGCAGATGAGTCGTCGATTACGTCGCCGTGGTCGGACTGACCGCCGCAGGCGACCGTAAGCAGCAGAGTACCAAGCAAGGCGAGATATTTCATGACCCCAATCGTCCTATTGCAACCCTAGTACTTCGGTTCGGATGTGCGTTCCGGGTTTCCGCGGCCCTCGAAGGTGAGGGCCGCAGAAACCCTCCAGCACGGCAAATCTGTCCTCAGTACTCTATCTGTCTCGACGTACGACAACCCGGAACGGAGTTCCGGGTCGTCGTACTAGTCTGGGGTTCTACTACATCGCCAAGTCGCAGCAAACGGCGGGCGGCAGGGGGATTGGAGGGCGCGCACGCTGTGACGCGCGCGCGGTAGCGTCGAGATCCGCTACTGCTGCTCCCGAAACGCTTCCGCCGGCCTCAGCCGCGCCGCGTGGAGCGCCGGCCATACCGTTGCTGCGAGGCAGACGAGGATGGCAAAGAGCCCAACCATGCCGAATTCGCCGTAGCGAACCTGTACGGGCAAGTGGGAGATAAAATAGACCTTGGGGTCCAAAGGCAGCGCGTGCGCGAGCAGCCCCTTGCACATCGCTAACCCCAAGCCCAGCCCGATCACGGTGCCAATCACGCCGATGATGGCGCCTTGGTACATGAAGGCACGGAGCAGCGCGCTGTTACTGGCGCCCATCGCCTTGAGCACGGCGATTTCTTTCTTCTTGTCCAGCACGACCATGATCAAGGTCGCGATGACCGTGAACGCGGCAACCACGATAATCAGCGCGAGTACCAAGCTCATCAGGAGCTGCTGAATGCGCAGGGCCGTGAATAGGCCGTGGTTCAGCTCTTCCCAGTCCATCGTATGGTAGATGCCGTTTTGCAGGCGGGAATCGATGTCGCGGGCGATGTCCTTCGCCTTCTCGATGTCATTCACCTTCATCTCGATGCCGGTCACGCTGTCACCGGTGTCGTAGAAGGGCTGCGCTTGGTACAGGTCCGTGTACACGAGCTTCGAGTCATATTGGTCGAAGCCGGCGTCGAACACGCCCGTGACTCGGAATTGCTTGGCCACGGGCGCGCGCATTGCGCCGCGCGTGTACGTGAAGCCAATTGTCGGGCTCGTCACCTGAATGCAATCGTTCAGCTTCACGTCCAGGTTCTTCTCGAGCGTCACGCCGATGATGATGCCGGGCAGGCGCTTGATCGATTCCGCATCGCGACACGGGTCCGGGTCCACGTCAGCGGGCAGATTGTCGTCCGCCGGCAGGGTGCTCTTGTAGCCGCCGACGGGCACGATGCTGCCCACTCTGGCCTTCGGATCGGGCGCGTCCAGGTTGTCGTCGTCCGGCAGCGGCGGCTCGTTTGCCGCAGCTTTTGCAGCGTTCGATTGCGACTTGGCGTCCGGGCTCGAGTGAGTCTTCACGTCCTCCGGCTCGCGCTGCGCTTCGTCGTGTACGATTTTCTCAATGTCGCGCAGGACGCTCTTGTGTTCTAGCGGCTCGGCACCGCCCAGCGCAGCTGGCATTGCCGAAGCCATCGGTGCCTCGGCCGAACTCGTGGGCAATGACGACGGGTTCGCCGAGATGCCGTGCGGCGGCGGAACCAACGGCTCGAGCACGTCACCCTCGCCGCGGGTGGGGTCGTAGTCGTCCAGCAAACCTTGCGTGCGGCGCTGTGGGGGCTTCGCCCCAGGGAGCCGCAGCCCCTCCATGTTGCCCTGCACGATGTGCCGCGGCAGGTCGAGCACGTCTTTCACGCGGCTCGGGTCCACACCCTTCAGCAAAACGCCGGTCGCCGTGCGGTCCCCGTGCGTGATCATCATCGGGCTGATCACGAAGGGCGCGATGCCGATCACGCCCGGCACGCCCTTCATTTGCTCCATCACCTTCCGGTATTCCCGGAAATCACTGGAGTATTTGAGGATGAGCACGTGGGCGTTCACGCCCAGCACCTTTTCGCGGAACTGCGCGCGGAAGCCTCCAGTCACGCTGATGACGGTCGCCAAAGCGCCGACACCGAGTGCAACCCCAAGCACCGCGAACATCGTTCCAACGGAGACGAAGGCCCGCTTTTTCGAGCGCATGTAGCGCAGAGCGAGTTCGAGCGGAAAACCCATCGGGCCCGCCATTTAGCAGAGGGCCACCGGGCATGACACCGGAAGCGTATTTTTGCGCGCTGCCCCGGCAGTATCTGGCACGGCTACGCAACACTTGCGGCCTCTCGAGCACGCACGTTCCGGGCTCGGGCCGGTAACCAGCGCGGATGCGAGGAAAACAGGGGCGCCCTGGGCGGGCTATTGTCGGCCTGCGAATTGCACGTATCGAACCCGGCGCCTGGCTGCATCAGGCTTCCTTGAACTTCTGAACAGTGCCGGCGGGCCAACGCGGGTAAAAGCCTGGTCCGGCCCAAAACCTTTGCCTTAAGCAAACGTCCCGAGGTCACTAGAGTATTGGGACCTTGAGGGCGCAGACCTGATGAACTTTTCGCGATGAACGAGCCGAACAACAAGGCGCCCCCGCCTCCCCCGAGTCGGAACAAGCCGCCCGCATCGACGGGCTCTTACGTCATTGAGACCGAGGCGATGCACTCGCCCGCGTCGAGGGAGCTCGTTGGGTTGAAGGTCGTCACCATCTCGCCCGGCAGCATCTCGTATTCGGATGCGGACGTAACGAACAGTCAAGTCGCGCGCATGCGCCAGGACCCGTACCTCGGCGCGACAATCGACGGTCGCTACAAGGTGGAAGCCGTGCTGGGCGAAGGCGGCATGGGCATCGTGTACCGCTGCGTACACACCATCATCGGCAAGAAGGTCGCGATGAAGGTGTTGCGCGCGGATCTAGCGCGCGATGCCGAGGTGACCGAGCGCTTCTTGAACGAAGCCAAAGCCGCGTCGTCCATCGGCAACGCGCACATCATCGACATCAGTGACTTCGGGCAATTCCCCGACGGCGCTGCGTACTTCGTGATGGAGTTCTTGAATGGGCTGCCGCTGTCCAAGCTGCTGGAAGGCGGGCAACCGCTCCCGGTCAGCCACATCCTGCATCTAGCGCGGCAAATGGCGGAAGGTCTGTCCGCTGCACACGCTGCGAACATCGTGCACCGCGATCTGAAGCCGGATAATATTTTCCTGGTCGACCGCGGCGGCGAGCGGGATTTCATCAAGATTTTGGATTTCGGCATCGCCAAAGTGTCGACGTCTGCCGAAGGCTCGAAGCTCACGCGCGCGGGCGCGGTGTTCGGAACCCCGCACTACATGTCACCGGAGCAAGCCGCGGGGCAGCCGGTCGATCATCGCGTGGACATCTACTCGTTCGGGGTGATCTTGTACGAGCTGGCGAGCGGGCGTTTGCCGTTCGACGCCGACAACTTCATGGGGATTCTGACGCAGCACATGTACAAAGCGCCGGTGCCGATCCGCGCGCTCGTGCCTGCGCCGCAAGACGTGCCGCCGGGCCTCGAAGCCATCGTGCTGAAATGCCTGTCGAAGCGGCCTGAGCATCGTTATCAATCGATGGACGAGCTGATCGTCGAGTTCGATAGGCTCGCCGCGGGCGGCGTTCCGGATGCCGTGCCGGAAATGATGTCGCGCTCCGGTGGCTTCAACGTGCCGGTGGATTACTTCAAGAAGGGGCAAATGCCCCAGCCCATGCCGTCGAGTCCCTCGTCGCGTCGGGGCCCGCGCGGTGGCCGTTGGCCCGTGTACGCCGGCATCGCGGGCGTGCTCGCGGCCGTCGCCATCGTCATCGGCATTTTCGCGAAGAGCCAAGCCAGCTCGGCCACGCAAACCATCACGCGCGCCCCTGCGCCCACAGAGGTGGTGCCGGCGGGGCCTGCAGTCAACGTCGCGCCCGTTGCCGCGCCAGCGAGCAAGCAAGTCGTGCTCGCCGCGGAGCCGAGCGACGCCCACGTCTTCAACGGCGCTACGGATCTCGGCCAGAGCCCGGTCGCCATCTCGGTCGAAGCAGGCAAAACCATCGCGCTGGAGATCCGCCGTGACGGCTACAAGCCCGAAGACATCACGCTGGATGGCACCAAGCTGCGCGAAGTGGTGAAGCTCGGCAAGATCCCACATGCCGGTGGGGCCGCGGCATATCACGCGCCCGCGCCCAAGAAAGCGGACCCGACCGCTTCGACGCCGAAAAAAGCGAAGCCCGCCATCGGCGGCTCCGAAATCGTGAACCCCTGGGGGAATTGAGCTAAACCTGGGCCGTGTCTGACACGACTCGGCTCAATGACAGCGTTCCCAGTGAAGTCAGGGAGTTGTGCGCGCGCCTGCGCGAAGGCGGCTTTCGCGCCTGGGTCGTCGGCGGCTGCGTGCGTGATCAGCTGCTGGCGGAGCTAGCAGGTAAAAACGGCAGCGACATCCGCGGCGACTGGGACATCGCCACCTCCGCGCGCCCGGAGCAAGTTCAGAAGCTATTTCGACGCGTCATTCCCACCGGAATTCAGCACGGCACCGTGACCGTGCTGGCCCAGCACGGCAGCTATGAAGTGACCACGCTGCGTGGCGAAACCTCATACACGGATGGCCGCCGCCCGGACGGCGTGTACTTCGTCGATGACATCAAGGACGATTTAGCGCGCCGTGATTTCACGATCAATGCCATCGCCTACGACCCGCTCGACGACCAGCTGATCGATCCCTTCAACGGCGAGGTCGACTTGCGCGCGCGCCTGCTGCGCGCCGTCGGCGATCCCGCAGTGCGCTTCGCGGAAGACGGCTTGCGCGTACTGCGCGCGGCGCGCTTCGTCGCCACGCTGCAGGTCGAGCTTGAGCCGGAAACCGCGCGTGCAATTGCGCCATCGCTGAACAGCTACCGAAAAGTCAGCGCCGAGCGCGTGCGCGATGAATGGCTCAAGGCCACCAAAGCCACCAAGCCAAGCCGCGCCTTCGAAGTCATGAAGGACCACGGCTTACTGGCGATCACCGCGCCCGAGCTGATCGAATCCGTGGGCTGCGAGCAAAACCGCCATCACGCGTACGATGTCTGGGGTCACGCCATGCATTGCCTGGACAATTGCCCCCAAAACCCGGTTTTGCGCATGGCCGGGCTGCTGCATGACGTGGGCAAACCGCGTTCGCGCGCGTTCAGCGACAAAACGAGCGACTACACGTTCTACGAGCACGAACGCATCGGCGCCGAAATGACCGGACCCCTACTGGAGCGCCTGCGCTTTTCGAATGAAGAACGCACGCGCATCGTGGCCCTCGTGCGCCATCACCTGATTTGCTACGACGGCACCTGGACCGACACCGCCGTCCGCCGCTGGGTGCGCCGCGTTTCCCCCGAGCTAGTCGACGACCTGTACGCCCTCAGTGAGGCCGACGTCCGCTCCAAAGGCAAAGACGCCTCCGAGGACCTCAAGCACATCACCGAACTCAAATCCCACGTGGCCAAAGTCATCGCAGCCGGCGCGGCATTCAACGTGAAAGACCTAGCGCTGAACGGCGGAGAAATGATGAAAGAGCTCGCCCTCAAACCCGGCCCCGACATCGGCCGCGTACTACGCGCCCTCTTGGAAGAAGTCGTCGAAGACCCGAGTAAGAACACCAAAGAGATCCTGCTCGAACGCGCCCGAGAGCACCTAAAAACCTAAAATCAACGTTTGAATTCCAACTCCGTTTCCACGTTCTCAAACCGCTCCAGCCCGGAGCGCGCTCGCCGCACTCGGTGCTTGAGATTGGGTTGATGCTCACGCGCCAAGCCCGAGCCCGTCAAAGCCTTCGGCGTCCCATCCCGACCGGATTCGGGGGCACGCGGCCGGCTTAGCGCGTCAAATGGAGAAATCCACGACTGCCGACCAATGTCGCAGAAAAGATTGGCCGCCAACTCGCCAAGGCCGCCAGCGCGCGCCAACCACCACGGCCGCGTGCTCCTCTCACTCTCCGGTGCGCGCAGAGCGCCGCACGCCACGCCCCAGCACGCGCCAACCACCACAGCCGCGTCTCGCTCTCCTCCCCGGTGCGCGCGGAGCGCCGCGCGGAGCGCCGCACGCCACGCCCCAGCGTGCGCCAAGCAGCACAGCCGCGTCTCGCTCTCCTCTCCGGTGCGCGCGGAGCGCCGCACGCCACGCCCCAGCGTGCGCCAAGCAGCACAGCCGGTCCCGGTAGGGACGGCCCTTTCGGGCCGCCCCCCGGACAGAACCCGGCGTACGGATTTCCCGTACCGGGCTCCCACCTTGGGTCAACGGGACGTGAAACGTTTCTCAGGCCAGGGATG
>JBDTJC010000058.1:0-19375 GCA_039936055.1 Polyangiaceae bacterium
AAGCCGACGACTTCGCCGCGTTTCACTTCGAAGCTGACCTTGTCCAGGGCGCGCACGCCCCCGAATCGCTTAGTCAGCCCGTTCGCTTGGATCATGACGTCGGTAGCCATCCGACCTCCGTTTCAAAACCCCGATTTGCTGGGGAAAAATGCGGTAAATGCCTCGCCCAGGACTGTTTCCGGCCGAAGGCCGCGGCATCCTAGCGGTGACATGATCGCTGTCAACTTGTCTTGTTCCGTGAGCACCGGTACTCCGGCGTGCGGGGAACAGAGTGACAGCGCTGTTATTCCCGCACGCGAAATAATCCGACATTGAGGCCGCTCACGAGGCGGGCGACTGGCCGGTCTGCTCGCGCACTGGCGCACGCGAGGTCCCTCGAGGCGACCCACCCAAAAGACCGGAGCGCGAAGCTACTTGCCAGTAGCCTTGTCGAGCAAGCTGGCAGCCTTCTCCAAGTTTGCCATGCGGCGCATGACTTCTTCGTGGAAGCTGTCGACTTTTTCGTGCAGGTGGCCGATCTCGAGTTCGGCTTTGAGGTTCACTTGATACTCGATGTCGTTCCGGACGCGGTCGCGGGCGACTTGGCGGTTTTGGCTCAGCAGCACGAACACCGAGAGAATGATGGCTTCGAGCGAAACGACCATCGTCAATAGACCGAACGGGAAGGGATCGAAGTTGCCGAAGCGGAGGCGCGTGAGCGGGCCGACGTTGAGGATGATCCAAACGAAGAACAGCACCAAATGAATGAACAAGAAGTCCAAGCTGCCGCTGAACTCCGAGATCCAGTCGGCGACTTTCATCACCTTGGTGCGGTTGTCTTCGGTCTCTTCGTTGATGTCGCGCGACACGCTGTGTCGCAATAGCTTAGACGTTTCACGCAAACGCCGGCCGCTTGCGGTGAGCAAGCTGAACGCGGCCGCGGGGCACAGGCGTAAAAACTCTTCGAGGTCGCTGCGGTCCACGACGACGGCGTCCAAGTCTTCGAGGACTTGCGCGGAAGCGGTACGCGGCCCGCCATCGAGCAGCGAAATCTCGCCGAAAAAATCGCCGGCGCGCGCGGTCTCCAGGATGATTTTCTGTCCCGTGTCGTTCTTGGAGAAAATTTCGACGACGCCGCTGCGCACGATGTACAGCGAGTCACCGGGGTCCCCGTAGCCGAACATCAGCGTGCCGGCAGGCGCGGTGGTCGTGTCGATGCGCTGCGCCAAGAGCGCGCGGTGGTCGTCCTCAAGCAGCGCGAAGAAGGGAACCTCAGCCAAGTGTTCAGGGTCGACGGTCAAAGCAATTCCTCGCGCGCACCCTACCTGGCCCGGCTGCCGCCGCGCAATTGCTCGCTTTTTTCTGACTTCCTGAGAGCTTAGGTGCGGTTATGAGTTAGTCTTCGAAGCGAAACGAAAATGTCGACCGAGGTTCACGAAGGCCAAATTCTGGCCGGAAAGTTCCGGATCGAGCGCGTGCTTGGTCAGGGCGGGATGGGCGTAGTCGTCGCGGCGACGCACCTGCAGCTCGATCAGCGCGTCGCGTTGAAGTTTCTGTTGCCCGAAGCGCTCAGTAATCCGGAAGCGGTGGAGCGCTTTGCGCGTGAAGCGCGCGCCGCGGTGCGCATCAAGAGCGAACACGTCGCGCGCGTGTCGGACGTGGGCACGCTGGAGAGCGGCTCGCCTTACATGGTCATGGAATACCTGGAGGGCCAGGACTTGGCCGGCTGGGTGCGCGAAAGCGGAGCGATGGCCGTTACGGATGCGATCGAGTTCTTGCTGCAAGCGTGCGAGGCGATTGGGGAAGCGCACGCGCTCGGCATCGTGCATCGCGATCTGAAGCCGGCGAACCTGTTCGTCACGCGCCGTGCGGATGGTAGCCCGTGCATCAAGGTGTTGGACTTCGGCATCTCCAAGCTCACCCTCCCCGGCGGCGGTGCGGATTTGGGGATGACCAAAACGAGCACCGTGATGGGCTCGCCGCTGTACATGTCCCCAGAGCAAATGAGCTCCACGCGCAATGTCGATATGCGCACGGACATCTGGGCGCTAGGCGTGATCCTGTACGAGTTATTGACGGGCCACGTGCCGTTCGATGCCGAAACTATGCCCCAATTGTGCGGCATGATTTTGCAGGACCCACCGCGGCCAATCCGTGATCTACGACCGGACGTGCCGGAAGCCCTCTCCGACGTGATCTTGCGTTGCCTGGAGAAGCCGCGTGACCGTCGCTTCGCCAATGTGGGCGAGCTCGCTGCGGCGTTGGCTCCGCTCGGCTCTGCCGCTGCGCGGCGCTCGGCCGAGCGCATCTCGCGCGTGCTCAACGCGGCCGGCATTCCCAGCGCAGGTGACGTCGTGGCGGTGGCGTCCACCGTGCCCGGGAAGAGCACGAATACGAACTGGGGTGCTACGGAATCGGTCAAGAAGTCGCGCGCGCCTTGGTTGATTGGTGCCCTCGTGGCGTTGCTTTTAGTCGGCGGTGGCGGCGTAGCGCTCGCGCTGCTCCGTAAGCCCGCCGCGGTCGCGCCCGCCGCGGAACTGCTCTCGGGCTCCGCCGTGAACGCGGCTTCCGGTGTTCCCGCGATACCCTCCGCAGTGAAGCCCGCACCGACCGTGGAGCCGGAGCTCGCGCAACCGGCACCCGCATCGGAGCCTGCGCTGTCCGCGCAGCCCGTTACCGGGAAGTTGCACCCGGTGGCCGCCAAGCTCGGCGTGAAGCCCGCCGCGGCAAAGCCCGCGAGCGCAAAGCCGAAACCCGCCGCCGTCGCGCAGCCCGCCGGCATCGACCCGCTCGAAGGCCGACGCTAAGCTTCGCAGCGGCGCGCCGGCGCTGGCCAGCGCTCAGCTTCGCGCCCGTGTCTCAGCGAAGCGCTGCAGGAACTGCCGCACTTGCTCGGGCCCCGAAACTCGATAGCCCGCGCGCGTCGCGAAGGCGCCCGCGCAAAGACTGAGCGACCCTTCCGGGAGCGCGGCAAACAAGTCTTCGTCCGTGCGATCGTCGCCGGCCGCGGCGATGGAGGCGCTGCCCGATAACAGGCCCAGCGCACGCACTGCGGAGCCTTTGTCCAATCCTTGAGGGCGCAGCTCGACCACCTTGCGGCCCGCCAAAATCGATACCGGCAGCTGCGCAAAATAGCGCACTAGATGCAGCCGCAGCTCCCGCGCGAGATGCAGGCCCAAGTAGGGGTCCACGTTGCGGTAGTGCCAGGCGAGGCCTGCGGTTTTCTCCTCCAAGAGCGCTCCGGGAGCGCGCTCCACGTAAGTTTGGAGGATGGTGCGGGCGTCCGCGACCCAGCCCAGCGTGTTCGTATCGATGTGGCACTGCCACGTCGTGCTGCCGATGCGCCTCGACCAAACGCCGTGTTCGGCCACGAGATCCATCGGCAAATACCCCAACCAATTTTGCAACGACGCCTGTGCGCGACCGCTCACCACGCACACCTTGACGCCAGGTAGCGCGGTCAAAGTCTTCAGCAATAGCTGCAGCGCCGGATCAGGCACTGCAAGGTCCGGGTTCCTCACGATCGGCACGAGCGTGCCGTCGTAGTCGAGAGTGAACTGCACCTCGGGGTGGCCAGCGAGCTCGTCGGCGAGCGCGTCGAGCAGGCCCGGGGCGTGCCGCAGATCTCGCGGTTCGGGGGTGATCTCCGAAGCTTCCAGCGTGTCGACAAAGGATTTTGCCCACAGCTCGACCGGCCGTGCGTGCACCTTTTCGCGCAGCGCGGTCATGCGCTCGCGCCGTTCGAGTTCGGGCATGCTCAGCGCGCGGTCCAACATGCGCGCCAGGCTTTCCACGTCGTACGGATTCACTGTCAGTGCCTCGCCCATCTCGCTCGCCGCGCCAGCCAACTCGCTCAGGACCAGGACACCGTCGCCGTCCGTGCGGGCCGCCACGTACTCCTTGGCGACCAAGTTCATGCCGTCGCGCAGCGGGGTGACGACCATGATGTCGGCAGCGCGGTAGGCGGTGACCAGCTCCTCGTGGTTCACGCTCTGGTACAAATAGTGAATCGGCGCGTCGTGTAGCGAGCCGCTGGCACCGTTGATGCGCCCGACGAGCTCTTCGACCTCGCTGCGCAGGCTTTTGTATTCGGCCACGTTCTCGCGCGAAGGCACGGCGATTTGCAGCAGCGTGACCTTGCCCCGGTACTCGGGACTGCGCTCCAGGAGCCGCTCGATGGCTAGTAACTTGCGCGGGATGCCTTTGGTATAGTCCAGGCGATCGACGCCCAGCAGCAAGTGCCCGACGCCATGCGCGCGGCGTAGGTTCGCCACGCGCGCGGCGGCGTCGGGGCTCTGCGCTAGCTCTTCGAAGCGAGCCACGTCGATGCCCATGGGGAACACGCCGAGCGACACCGTGCGACCGTCGACGTCGACGCGGTCGAGCTCGGGCTCGATGCCTAGGGTACCGAGTAGCGCGTCCGAGAAGTGTCGGGCATAGCCGTAGGTGTGAAAGCCGATCAGATTCGCGCCCAAGAGCCCGCGCAGCAGATCCTCGCGGTGAGGCAGCAACCGGAAAATCTCGGACGACGGAAACGGGATGTGCAGGAAGAAGCCGATGCGGGCACGTGGCAGCCGCTCGCGCAAGATGGCCGGTAGCAGCAGCAGGTGATAGTCGTGCACCCAGATCGTGTCGTCCTCGTGGGCCTGTGCGCAGACCGCGTCCGCGAAGCGCTCGTTGACCGCGCGGTACTCGGCGAAGTCGCGCACGAACAGCGGCATGCGGTCGATCAGGTAGTGAAATAGCGGCCAAATGACGCTGTTCGACATGCCCTCGTAGAAGCGCTCCGCCTCTTGTGCGGACAAGTACACGGGTGTGGCTGAGTGCTCGCGCAGTTGGGCCTCCAGCGCCAGCTTCTGCTGCTCGCTGTCCGGGGTGCCGCCGGGCCAACCGACCCAGGAGGTTTTTCCCGCCTTGGCGAGCCCGCGCATCCCCGTCGCGAGCCCACCGCTGCTCGGCTGAATCGTCACCTGTCCGTCACTCAGGTCGACCGACACCGGCAAGCGATTGGCGACCAGGATTAGACGGCTCATGAGCGTCACCCTGCCGCATTCGGCGGTCAACCCGAACCGAAAACACCCCGGCCCGAGCTCAAAGCTTGGCGGCTGTCGCACAGCGTGGGCTTTGGTCGCGCTTTACGCCGTCATTTCGCGGTGTCGCCGAAATGCCACAAAGCAAATCTGGCACTAGCCCGTGCGGTACCCGGTGACCAACGCCTGCGCGAGCTGTCCCCAGCCGTCGACCGCGACGAACAAAAGGAGCTTGAACGGCAGGCTCACTTGCGTCGGATTCATCATCTGCATGCCGAGCGCCAAGAGCACGTTCGACACGACGAGGTCAATCACCAAGAACGGCAGGTACAAGGCAAAGCCGAGCGCAAACGCCGCGATTAACTCACTGACCACGAACGCCGGCACCAAGATCACGAAGTCATCTTTGCCCACCTGAGCGCGCTCAGCCTGGGGGCGCGCTGCCCGCGCGATCTCGAAAAAGCGGCCCTTTTCTCGGGTCGAAGCGTTGGCCTTGAGAAAATCTCGAATCGGTTCGCGCGTCGCTTGGGCGAGCAGGATCACCCACGCGCTGGTGTCGCGCTCCGCGCCTGGCTCGAACAGCGGACGCGAGCGCTCTTCGATGCGCGTGCCCACGGGCGCCATCGCAAGCAGCGTCAGCGCGCCCGCGAGCGCCATCATCACGGTGCTGGATGGAATGTTCTGCGCGCCGATTGCGCCGCGTACGATTTGCAGCACAGTCGAGATCTTCACGAACGCGGTCAGCGTCATGAATGCGAACGGCAAGAGCGCCGCCAACGCCAAAACCACCACCAAGGTGATGGGCCGCATGAAGGCTTCGTCGATCCCCGCAGGCGGAGCTGGGGCAGCCCAGCCCACCGCGCTCACGCTCAGCACGCTCGCGGCGAACGCGATGCCGGCATTGACGCTAAGCCTTCTTGCCGAGCGCACGGCTCAAGACCTCCCGAAACGACTCACTCGGGCCAGCCGCGGACGAAAGGTCGATGCTGCCGTCCGCGACTTCGCCCAACTTGGCGATCCCGGCCTCGCTCGCGCCGAGCACGTACACGACGCTGCCCACGCGCACCAAGTACACCGCGCGCCGCCCATCCAACGGCAATCGCCCCACCATTTCCAGCGGCCCTGCCGCGCGTCCCATTCCGGCGCGCCGCGCGCCAATCAGCACCACCACGGCTAGCGCCACAATCGCCAACAAGGTGACGAGCGTCTCCACCACATAGTGCGCAAGCGGCGACATCCCGGCCGGGACGGTACACGCTTGGAAGCCGAAGCGCGACGCCGAAGGTTACGACGCTACCTGTTGTGTCGCGGCCCCATCAAAGACTCAGCTCAGAGGCCGGCATCTGCGTAGATCGAGGCGAGCGAAAGCTCCGCCCCGATGCTCGGAATCGGCACGCTCTGATCCGCCGTGAAGACTTCGGTGTGCCACCTGAGTCCGGAGCGTTCGTGCAGCTCAACGCGCCGCGAGCTTTGCGAGAACAGCAGAACGGCTTGTACGGACTCGATTCGCTTGTACTGCTCGAGCTTTTCGCCGCGATCATAGGCCGCGGTGCTGTCACTCAACACTTCGATCAAGACTTTCGGGTTCGTCACGGTTGGAGGCCTCTCGGCGTCGCGCTGGAGCTCGCCGCAGACGACGGAGACGTCAGGGTAGGTCGTGAGACCGGTGGCAAGTACGCGAATGCGCAGGTCGGAGCCGTACACCCGACACGCGCTGCCCCTAAGATGCGTGAGCAGTGCCGCGCCGATTGCCATTGCGATAGCCGCGTGCTCGGGGGTGCCACCGGCCATGGCGTAGATCTCGCCGTTGAAAAACTCATGCTTCACGTTCGAGCTCTCTTCGAGCGCGAGGTACTCATGGTACGTGTAGCTGTGATACGGCGCAGGCTGCGACACTCGGGCTAGGTTACCACGAATCAGCGCAAATTGCCGGGGTCCGAAGGGCGCCGGATTGACGGGCAATGTCTCCCTTGACGCCCCCGAGGCCGGGCGGTACCAGGCCCAACCCCGTGGCTCTTGTCGTTCAAAAGTTTGGTGGAACTTCGGTCGCTAACCTGGACCGAATGAGGAACGTTTCCGAGCTTGCGCTGCGTTCGCAGCGTGAGGGAAACCAGGTCGTGTTGATCGTGAGCGCGATGTCGGGCGAGACCAATCGCCTGCTCGGCTTGGCGCATCAGATTTCGCCGACGCCCGACATGCGTGAGTTGGATGCGCTGGCGTCGACCGGTGAGCAAGTCAGCGCCGCGTTGGTCGCGATGACCATTCACCAGCTGGGTGGCAAGGCGAAGAGCTTCCTCGGTCATCAAGTGCGCATCAGCACGGACGCCGCGTACACCAAGGCGCGCATCCAAAGCATCGAAGGCTCCAAGCTGCTGCAGGCCGTGCAGGGCGGCAGCATTGCGGTGGTCGCGGGCTTTCAGGGCATTGACCCGGACGGCAGCATCACCACGCTCGGTCGCGGCGGGTCGGACACGACCGCGGTGGCCATCGCCGCGGCAATCAAAGCCGACGTGTGCGAGATTTATACGGACGTGGACGGCGTCTACACGACCGACCCGAACATCTGCCCCTCGGCGCGCAAGATCGACCGCATCAGCTACGAAGAGATGCTCGAGCTGGCTTCGTTGGGTGCCAAGGTGCTTCAGATTCGTTCCGTCGAAGTGGCCATGAAATACGGAGTGCCGGTACACGTGCGGTCCTCCTTCAGCGATCGGACAGGTACGATGGTAGTCGGCGAAGATGGTTTCGAATCGGTGGCTGTGGCGGGCGTCGCTTACGACAAGGGCGAAGCCAAAGTGCAGCTCGTGCGCATGAAGGACAAGCCCGGCGTCGTGGCGAAGATCTTTGGCATGCTCGCCGAGCACAACGTTTCAGTCGACATGATCATCCAGAGCCCCTCGCGTGGAGGCAAGGACACGACGGACGTGACCTTCACGGTGGCAAAGACGGATTTGCCACGCGCCAAGGAGCTGATCGAAAAGACCGCCGCAGAATACGGTAGCGAGCCGGTCGAATACGATCCGGACATCGTTAAAGTCTCGATCGTAGGCCTGGGCATGCGCTCGCACGCGGGCGTCGCCGCGAAGATGTTCGGCATCCTCGCGGGCGAGGGCATCAACATCCAAGCCATCAGCACGTCGGAAATCAAGATCAGCTGCATTATTGCGGCCAAGTACACGGAGCTTGCCGTGCGCGCGCTACACGAGGGCTTCGGGCTAGACAAAGCGCCGGTCGTTTGAGTAAGCGCGGCTGAGTCCTTGACCGCGCTCGGTGCGCCTGGGATCTTCAGTTTGCGTGCCTGACTCTGAAGATAAGCCCCGGGGCAGCCGTCCCTACCTGCCTCCACCCCCGGAGTCGGACGACGACTCGTCGCCGGAGTCGTTACACATGCCGCGCATGGAGCCGCCGCCGGCTTCGCTCGAGGCCATGGTGCGCAGCCGGCCGGGAAGCGCCATGCCGGGCGAGGGTGGCCGGAGCTGGGTTTGGATTGCAGTGCTAGTAGGCGCGGTCGCTGTGCTGGCGTACTTGATCGGCGTGCACCGCTAGAGCGTCGTGAGCGTCACGGAGCCTCAACGCCTGTTCGCGCGTGTCGCGATTCCGGTCCCACTCGGGCAGGCCTTTAGTTACATCGTGCCGCCGGAAATGGCGGGCAGCGTGCGGCGTGGCGCGCGCGTGTTGATTGAGTTCGGCAAGAAGCGGCGCGTGCTGGGCGTCGTGTTGGATATCGGCACGGAAGCGCCGGACATCCCGGACGACAAGCTGAAGCCGATTGTGCGAGTGGTCGATTCCGACCCGGTAATCCAAGAGGAATTGCTCGGCTTCCTGCAAGAGCTGGCGCGCTACTACATCGCGCCCATCGGCGCGGTCATTGAGCTCGCGCTGCCGATGATCGAGCGCACCGCCGCCGAAGCGCTCTCTCAGCAAGAGTCGTTTGCGGTCGAGGAGAAGGTGCTCGGGCGCCTGGTGCAGCAGGTGACGGCGGTGCCCGGCGTCGAGCTGCCCGAGAAGCTGAGTGCGACCGCGCGAGCAGTGATCGATCATTTGCGCGAGGCGGGGACGACGAGCGTAGCGGAGCTCGGAAAGACATGGTCATCGGCGCGCGGGGCGGTTAAACGTCTCGAAGAGCTGAAGCTCGTGACGGTGGAGCGCGTCGAGGCGCATCCCGACCCGTTCTTCACGAAAGTCGCGCGAGACGTGCCGCCCGAGTTGACGCCGCCTCAGGCGGAAGCCGTGCGACGTCTGGTGGAAGGCCTGGAAGCGCGGGAAAAACAGAGCTTCCTGCTCGACGGCGTGACCGCCTCCGGCAAGACTGAAGTGTACATGCGCGCCGTCGAGCGCGCGCTCGACTTGGGCCGAGGGGCGATTGTGCTGGTGCCCGAGATTGCGCTCACGCCGCAGCTGGTGACGCGCTTTCGCGCGCGCTTGGGCGATCGCATCGCAGTGATGCACAGTGGGCTGACGGATTCGAATCGGCACGCCATGTGGCGCGCCTTGCGCCGCGGTGAGCTGAAGGTAGCCGTGGGCGCGCGCTCGGCCCTGTTCGCGCCCGTACACGACTTGGGGCTGGTGTGCGTGGACGAAGAGCACGACGGCTCCTTCAAGCAGGAAGAAGGCGTGCGCTATCATGCGCGCGACATGGCGCTGCTGCGCGCACACCGTGCGGGCGCCGTCTGTGTGCTCGGTTCGGCCACGCCTTCGCTGGCGAGCGTGGCACTCGCGCAAGCGGGCAAGCTCGAAGTCTTGAAATTGCCCGCCCGCGCGCACGCTCGCGCGGTGCTACCCAAGGTAGAGATCGTGGACCTCAGCTCTGTGGGGCCGGGGCCGGGTGGCGACCCCCTGCTCAGCTTGACGCTGTTTCGCGCACTCGAAGCAACGCTCAAGAGCGGGCACCAGGCGATATTGTTTCTCAATCGGCGCGGCTTTTCGCCGAGCTTGTTCTGCACTTCTTGCAAGAACGTGGTGCGTTGTCCGAATTGCTCCGTGTCCCTCACGTTGCATCGTTCGCGCGGGGAGCTGATGCAATGCCACTACTGCGACTACGCGGTGGAAGTGCACCAACGCTGCCCCAAGTGCTCGGCGCCGAAGCTGATTGAGCTGGGTTCGGGCACGGAGCGCATCGAGCACACGTTGAAGAAGGAGCTGCCCACGGCGCGCGTGGCGCGTTTGGATCGCGACGTCGCGGCGGGCGCCAAGAGCGAAGCCATCTTGGACCGCATGCGCGCGGGTGAAATCGATATTTTGGTGGGCACGCAAATGGTGACCAAGGGCCACGATTTGCCGAACGTGACGCTGGTCGGCGTGCTCAACGCCGACGCCGCGCTGTCGATTCCGGACTTTCGCGCCTCCGAGCGCACCTTTCAACAGTTGGTGCAGGTCGCGGGGCGAGCGGGCCGCGGTGATGTACCGGGGCAAGTGCTGATTCAGACGCATTTGCCCGAGCAGCCGGCCATCGTCTACGCGCTCCGGCATGACGTGCCCGGCTTCATCCAAGCCGAGATGCGGCAGCGCCAAGAGCTCAAGTATCCGCCGTTTTCGCGGCTAGCGTTGGTGCGTTTCGACGCCCTGGAGGAAGGCCACGCGCGCTCGGAGTGCGATCGCATTGCAGCCATCGCGCGGACCGCCGCGCCGAGCGTCGAGATCACCGGGCCCGCCCCGGCGCCGATTGCGCGCCTGCGCAACCGCTACCGATTTCGCTTCCAGCTGCGCTCGGTCGACCGCAAACCGCTGCGCGAGGCGTTACTCGCCGTGGCGCGGGCCAGCGTGCACCGCCTGGTGCGCATGGCGATCGACGTCGACCCGGTAAATATGCTCTGAAGGCCGGAGAATCTCGGGCTACACTCGCGCCGTTCATGAAGTGCGGGCATTTTTTTTCGTTCGCCGCCAGCGTCGCGGTTGCGCTGCTCTTGCCCCGGCGCGCGCAAGCGTTCGAGCGCGAGTGGCACGTGGGTGGTGGCGCCGGTGTCACGGCGTACCCGCACTACTACTCCGCGGGTCCCGCGCTAGGGCTCAACGCCGCGTACGGCATCTCGGACGTGTTCGATTTGAAACTCGAACTCTTGGGCTCGTATCACGGTTACAGCCCAAACCCGAAGCTCGCCACGGAGCACGCACAGCCGTATTCCGCAATCGCCGGCCTGTCCTACAAGCTGGACGTGCTGCAGTGGATCCCGTACGGCGCGCTGCTCGTCGGCTATCAGCACATTGGCGGCGCGCTGCCGCTGGGTGAACCGTTCCATCGTGACGACATCCTGGGCTCGTTCGTGCTCGGGCTGGACTACGAGGTGACTCGGGAGTTTGGGCTCGGCGCTTCGCTCCGCACCGACATGCTGCTCTCCAGCCCGAGCAAAGGTGAGGCCTTCACCCCCATGTTGCGCGCGGAATATCATTGGGGATTTTGAGGCGACTGCTGTGCGCGGCGCTGCTGCTCGCGGCGTGTGACCGCGGGGCACACGGCGCACCGGGCACGGCGAGCGCCGCGCCACTCGCGCCCAGCGCGGCTGCGCCTTCGGCCTCTGTCGCCGCCTCTGCTTCGGCATTCGTGCCGGTTCCGAGTGCGCCTTTGCCCGCTTTTGCGGTGCTGGTGCGCGCGGAGCGTTGGGCTGACGCGCGCACTGCGCTCGAAGGGTTGCCTGCCGCCGAACGCGCGCAACCCGAAGTGCGCTTTGTGCACGCGCGTGTGGCTTGCGAACTGAAGGACGGCCACGCCGCGCTCACCGACCTCGAAGGCTTGGAGAGCGCGTTGCCGGCATTGACGGCGGAAATCGCGGCGGCGCGTGCCCGCGCTCAGCTGCAGGTGGGGCCGTTCGCCGAGGCCGCGCAGTACTACGAGAGTCGCGGTGATACAGAAGCGCTAATTGCGGCAGGAAGAGCCTATCTAGCGGACATGGCGCTGCCCAAAGCGCGGCTCGCGGTTGACCGCGTGCTGGCGCGGCTCGGCAAATCCAAACGCACGCGCGACGCGGAAGTTCGCGCGCGTGCACTGCGCGCAGCTTTGGCAGCACAAATGGGCGACAGAGGCACGGCCATTGCCGACTACCGCTGGCTCGCGCTGGCCGCGCCGTTGCGGGCCGAGGGTGATGCGGCGTTGCAAGCCTTGGAACGCATCGGCGGTGCGAGTCGCTTGACGAAATCCGAGCACTTGGACAGAGCTACGGCGCTGGCCGCAGCGGGCCGCGTCGAAGCGACGGAAGCCGAGCTCGCGTTGCTTGCCAAAGCGCCCGGCTCCCCGGCGCCCATTGGTCGACTCACGTATTTACGGGCGTTCGCGCTGTACTCCGCGCGCGCTGACTACGCCAAGGCCGCGGAGCTCTTCGAACGCGCCGCGCGCGAGGACCCGGACAGCGCTCCCCAAGCGCTATTTTACGCGGCGCGCGCGCTTTCCCGCGCCCAATTGGACGAACGCGCCATCGCTGGCTATGAACGCGTGGCCAGGCAGTTTCCGAAAACGGGCTGGGCGGAGCAGGCGCAATACCTTTCCGCGCGCCTGCGCTTCATTGCCGGTGAGTACGTCAAGGCGCGCGCGCTGTACGATACTTACCTCAAGCAATACGGCAAGCTCGCGCGCTTCGGCAATGACGCCAGCTACGAACGCGCGCTGTGCGCACTCGAAACGGATCAAGCGCTCTCGGCGGCCGCGACGTTCGAGCGCCTGGCAGCCCGCGCCAATGATCGCCGGCTCAAGGCGCGCTTGCATTACTTGGAAGCGCTGTCCCGCGGGCTCGGCAACGAGAAAGAAAAGGCCGTCGCGGAGTTCACTGAAGTCGCCAAGAGTGAGCCGCTCTCGTTCTTCGGCTTGGCGGCGCGCGCGCGGCTGGGCATCGTAGGCGCGCCGGTTCCGCCGTTGATCGCGGAAACCCCGGCTGCGCCGCACAGCGAGCTCACGTTAACGCTCCCGCCGGACGTCGCCGCGCTGAGCCGCGTGGGCCTCGCGCGGGATGCCGAGCATGAGCTGGTGCACGCCGAACCCACGCTATTGCGCGAGTACTCGCCGCGCGGTTACGAAGCGCTGTGCGAGGCATACGGCTCGCTGGGCGTTGCGCAGCGGCGTTACCGCATCGCGCAAGACGCCGTGCGCGGTGAAGCGCTGGATGCGGCCCCCACTGACGCGAACGCTTGGGCATGGCACTGCATTTACCCGACGCCCTATCTCGATCTCGTGCAGGCCGCCGCACAGCGTGAGGGTCTGAACCCCGCGTTCGTGTTCGCGGTCATGCGCCAAGAGAGCGCGTTCGACCCCACCGCCGGCTCGCCCGCCGCGGCGTACGGCCTTCTGCAACTGATCGCGCCGACGGCGCGTCGCCTCGCCGACAAGATGCACGAGCCGTACGTCGAAGGCAGCCTGGTCACGCCGGATGCCAATGTGCGCTACGGCGTGCGCTACCTCGCCCAACTCAGCGGCTACTTCGGCGGCAACTACGCGCTGATCGCCGCGGCGTACAACGCCGGCCCCGACGCCGTCTTCCGCTGGCTGAGCGCCCCCGAGAAAATCGGCATTGACGCCTTCGTCGCCCGCATCCCGTTCGACGAAACCCGCAACTACGTCGAGCGCGTGCTCGGTAATCTGGCGCGCTATCAGTATTTGGACGGCGGAGAGAACGCCGTTTCCGGGCTGAATTTGGATTTGCCGCACGGAAGTGCCCGGCCGGATAGCGTGTTTTGATTCGCGCCGGCTGACTTCAGAGCTGAGGCTTTGGCACGCGGTGCACGTTACGTCGAGGTCCAGCTTGAACGGTTACGGGAACGCGAGGTCTTTCTTTGCCCCCGCGCCGCCTAACGTGCGAGGCGGCTGAGGATGTTTTTGGTGCGGATGCCGAGCGCGACAACAGACTGCACGTCACTCGCCGAACACGCGCCCAGAGCACCGGCGATCTCGACGGCGGCGCAAGCCTCACAGCACTCGCAGAGTGCGATGGCGTACGCGCGGGCCTTGTCCGCGCGTGTTTGGCGAGCGGCGCCTTCCGCGCAATTGAGCGCGCAAGAGGCGGCGGATTTCCGCGCCTGAGCGCGGAGCTGCGCATCTGCGATGCGAGTTTTGGCGACGAGCTTGACGAGCGAAAGGCAAAGCTCGTCCGCGAATAGCTTGTGATGGGGGAGTGTAGTGGCTGGAGTTGGGGTCTGGCTCATGCCCCCTCTCACCCCTTCTGGTGTTCCGAAGCGGCTCGCGCAGGATCCGTGCTGGCGCTCCACCGTATTTCGACTCTTACTGTCGGCGACGGCACGGAGCGTGCGCGTCTCGCATGAGTCAGACCCCAACTCCGGCCACGAGCCGTAGCTCACCCGAGGCCGCTCGCGGTCTCGCTCCCTCAACCCGCTCCCTCAACCGACGCGCTTCGTGACACCCGCCGGGGTGAACCCGTCCACTGCGCCGGGCAGGCGTGGCCGCAGCCGCGACACGAGTGTCGCTCGGCGGCCCACGATCGACCAGCTCGGCTAGCGCGCCCTTTTCCTAGTGGCCCCCCCAACCCCATCCCACTTGCTCCTGCGAATTTGTGTCCCTCCGAACCCGATCCCAAGATCTCTCCCGATCCCCTCCCGATCAACCGCTCCCCATCCCGCTTCCGGCCCCTTCACCAATCAAGGCTGAGTGTTCATGAAGCGGAATATGCACCTGCCGCTTGCCACCGTTGTCGGCCCACCCTGATTCGGTGCGAAAGGCAGCCGGTCGAACCCCCTGTTGCCCGTAGTGCCCGTCCAGGCGGCTACAGGAGTCGAATCATGGACGATCCTGCCCGTAGGCGAGGCACGCGGGTGGTACCGGCTACACAGTAGCGATCGGTTTGGAATGCGGTAGGTCCCGCGCGCTCAGATTCGAACGAGGCTCGCCGATGGGTCCAGGCGGAGGATGTCCTCCGGATCGCTCGTCACAATTGGCTGTTTCGCGCGCTTCGCGCAAATAACGACGTGCGCGTCTGCGATGTCTTTCGTGCGGCTCGCCCCCAGCAAGATGCCGACGCTGGTGGCATCGACAGCATCAAGCGAACGAACGTCAGTGGTCGGTTGACGAATCAGCCGCGCCAGCCGCGCTTGCATTGCTGGCCGCCGGATCGATTGAGCCAATGCCGTTGCTGGCACTGTCACACGCTTACCCAATTCCTTCGCGCGAGCGAGTAACACGAGTACCTTGCGGTCATTGCGGTCGAGGGCGATCAGCGCTCCCGCGTCGAGAGTCACGCCGCTCATGCGGCTCGACCCCTGGTCCGCTTGCCCCTGCCCTTGCCCGGAGGCTTCAAGAGCACATCGTCTGCCCAGGTCCGCTCCGCTCGCGTGAGCGGACCGCCTGTCTGGTCGAGCGCGGACGCGAGGAGTGCCCCCCAACCGGCCACGTCGTTGAGCGATACCGCGACGGCATGCTGAACGAACGCCGAAACGCTGCTTGTCGAACGCGCTTCGACCAGGGCGCGGATGGCTACCAGCTGATCCAGCTCGAGGGTCACCGTCACCTTTTTCGTCGCCATACCGATTGCCATACCACAGGCGCGTGGACTTCTCCAGAGCCGTGCGTCGTGCGCGAGTGCTGCGGCGTCACTCGGCGACTGACCCTTGATAGGACGGCCGTGAAGGCCTATGACCAGTCCCAATGTCGGTTTCAAGCGGCGATGATACCTCCGTTCAACCGAACCAAACGTGGCGAAGCGGCTCGGACGTGCCGCTTCGATCGGAGCTCGCGACTCGCGCTGCTGCGCCGCGGCGCGCGCACCGTGGTGTCGAGGTGCGGTGCGGCATCCTCGCTGTGCTGGTGCTCGCGTACCGTGGTTTGTTCGGCACGTTCTACGGTCTGCTTGGAAACCCCGCGTTTCTACTCGGTCTATGCATTTGCTTATTGGCCGCGCTGTGGCTGGGCGTGCGCGGTGCGCTCGTCGTGATCGCCAGCGTCGCGTTCATCGATCGTGGCCAAGCGCTTCAGCTCCCTCTCGGCCCCGAGACTGGTCCGACCGCCGGTATTATCGCGCTGCTCGTCAAATTCGTGCTCGCGGGCGGGCTCGGAATGGTGTTGGACTCGCGCCGGCACGCGCTCGTGCTGAATGGCGAGCTGCGCCGCGAGATAGAAGCCCGGAAGCAAAGCGAGGAGTCGCTGCGGTACAGTGAATCCCTGCAACGCGCGCTCGTGGAAAGCCTGGGTGAGGGAGTCGGGCTCTTTGACTCGCAGGAGCGCGCGGTTTTCGCGAACCGCGCGCTCGCCGAAACGTTGGGCGTCGCGCGGGACGCGCTTTCGACCAAACCCTTCTCGGAGCTCTTGACACAGGAGAGCCGGCGCGCGCTCGTCGTCACCACACCAAACAGCGGAGAGCGCCGCTCCTATGAAGTCGTCCTCGAACAGAACGAGAGCCGGTTGCTGCTCGTTACCGAGACACGCTTCGAACCCAGCGGATCGCACGACAAGTTGACGCTACGGGTCGTTCGCGACTTCACCGATCGCGTCGTCACCGAGCGCCGACAGCGCGATCTGGAGCGGGAGCTGCAGCGCAGCCAGGCCCTGCAGAGCCTAGCCGTCATGGCGGGTGGGGTTGCTCACGACTTCAACAACCTACTCTGCGGCGTGGTCGGCAACGCAGAGATCGCTCTGCGCGAGGTTCCGAGCAATGCGTCGCCCATGGTGCCGCATTGCCTGTCCGAAATCTTGGTATTCGCTGGAGAAGCAGCTCAGCTGAGCAAGCAGATGCTGGCCTATGCCGGGCAACGAAGTCTCGCGATTCAAGCGCTGGAGATCAATGAGGAGCTCTCGGCGGCGCTGCGGCTGTTGCACGCCACCATCGAATCCAAGTCCCACCTGGTCCTCGATCTCGGGGGCGAGCTGCCGCTGGTCGGCGCGGATCGCTTTCAGCTGCGCCAGGTGGTGACCAATCTGATCCTCAACGCGCTCGACGCGATGGAAGGAAGCCGGGGCACCTTGACGCTGCGTAGCGAATCGGTGGAGCTGGTGGCACCGAGCAACGAGCCATACGGAGTCGACGCGGGCGGCTACGTCAAAGTGACAGTCAACGACACCGGCGCGGGCATTCGCTCTGAGGCACGCGAGCGGCTGTTCGAGCCGTTCTTTTCGACCAAAGGAGCGGGGCGGGGGATGGGCCTGGCCGCCGCTGCGGGCATCGTGGAGGCGCACAATGGCTGGCTCGGTGTCGACCCGACGTCGACGCAAGAAACCAGCTTCGTTGTCCTTCTTCGTAGCCCGATCGGCGAGATTCAAGACGACGTCGATGCGGGGTAACGGCGCGTGAGCTCCGTCACGACCTTCACGATCACGGTCGAGCCGTAGTCGAACGGAGCGGCGATTCGGAGCGTGCCGCGAGGCGAAGCGACGCCCTGCGCAAGCTCGTCGAAAGCGTCCACGGATTCTCGCAAGATGACCGTGCACCGTGCATAGAGTGAGCGCCCTGCCTCCGTTGCCTGCACGCTCCGCGTCGTCCGTGTCAGTAGCGTCGTGCCAACCTCCTCCTCAAGCTTCGCCACCTGCTGGCTCACGACGGCTTTCGTGATGCCGAGGCTCGCAGCTGCACGGGTGAACGAGCCAGCATCAACAACCGCCGCATTCATCGAGCTGCGCATGGCTGTTGCGGGCATTGTTTGCCGATAGCATACAGTATGTCCGAATTTGTGCTCTTCCTCCTGACACGTCGAAACGTCATCCTATTCCCATGACGAACGGCGGCCCCCACACGACAAGCGTCACGGTCCTCTACGACCCTCTGTGCGGCTGGTGCTATGGCGCTACCCCGGCCTTGCGACGCCTCCACGCGGACTCCAGCGTCCGTCTCCAGCTCGCCCCGACCGGGCACTCTCTGGAGACGGCGCCCGAACAATAGACGCCGGCTTCGCAGAGTACGCTTGGGCGAATGACCAGCGCATCGAGCAACTTACCGAGCAGCGGTTCTCGAAGCGCTATCGGGAGCACGTGCTCGGCGCCACAGGCACGAGGCTGGACTCTGGCCTTGCGACGAGGGCGCTGACCGCCGCGGCGCTCTCTGGTCCGAGCCGCGAACTCGATGCACTCGAGGCCATCCAGGCAGCACGCTACATCGACGGTCGCGATGTGACCGCGCTCGGCGTTCTAGTCGACATTTTTCGCAACCTCGGACTCGATGCCGCAGCCACGCTACTATCCAGCGCCGACTCCGCGCTGGTCGCGGACGTCGAGTCGCGGACGTCGACGGCTCAACGGGTCCTCCGTGCCGTCGGCGGACGCGGAGTCCCGACGGTCGTGGTTGGGGAAAGTCCGTCGCAACGCCTGGTAGCGAGCCAGCACCTGTACGGGCCGTTCGACGATCTGCTCCGCCAGCTTCGCGCAGTCTGAACACCTTCTTGTCCAGCCCGTGTTTCCGTCACGAAATTCGCCGCCTCACGCTCGCTCCGAATTGCTCCCACACCGTCATCCGTTGCGGAATGTGTGGGTCGGTGCCCAGCGCGTCAAGCTCGACTCAAAAACGGCCGATGTCGCGCGCCGCATCGCGCCACAGCGCGCTGCCGATTTCGCGTGGGCCGTCGCCGGCCCAGTGCGCCGCGAACGCGTCGCGCAGCACGAGCTCGGCTTGCTTGCCGCGCGGAGAAAAGCCCCACTCCGCTTCTTGCGACATGTCGTCGGGGTCCGCGTACAGACGCCACACGAAGAAGCCCGCGAACCACGGTTCATCCACGAACGCGGAGAGCAGCGCGCGATACGCCGCGGCTTGTGCGGCTTGGTCCGGCACCACGTTCGACATCTTGTCCGGCCATTCCCAGGGTCGAATCGCCGGGTTCGCGCGGGTGGTGTAACCGAATTCGTTGAACAGGATCGGCTTGTGCCAAGCTTGCGCGAATTCCGCCAGGTGATCGCGCACTTTGCGGCCGCCTTCGGCGAGCTGCTCGGCGCTCGCGCCGTCTTTGTCCGCGAGCGGAAAAAAAGCGTTCAGGCCGATCACGTCCAAATCACCCAAGATCACCGTTTGCTCGATGTCATCCCAATTGCCAGCGTAGGTCAGCAGGCCCGGATACAGCTTGCGCACGTCGCGCAGGATCGGCTGAAAGGAGCTGGCGTGTGCGGTCGTGAGCCAACTGCGCAACTCGACACCGACGGACAGCATGTCGGCGTGGGCGTCACGCGCGACTTCGGCCCAGGTGAGCAAGAAAGCGGCGTAGTTACGGCTCCACTGCGCCCACGCTTCCTCCGAACCCGGGTCGAGCTCGCCTCGCCACTCGCCGCTTTCGACCCACAAGTGCGGTACGATCAAGACGCGTAGTCCGAGCGCGTGCGCTTGGCGAATCGCCAGCAGGATAGCGCGCCGGTTCTCGCCGAACGGAGCTTCGAAGCTGAGCGAGATGCCGGTGCTCTTCAGATCGTACACGCGCGCGAAGGGCGTGAGGCTGACCCACGTGGCGCCGAGGCGCTTCGCTTC
>JBDTJC010000059.1:0-27723 GCA_039936055.1 Polyangiaceae bacterium
GTCATCGCGGGCGGCTTCATCTGGTTGTTTCACCGCGGCGGCGTGCCGCTCGTGCCTGAGCGCGGGGCGTTCGCCAAGCTCGAGCCCTGGGCGACGCCGGCCTACGCGCTCTTGATCGTGCTGGCCACGTACCTGCGCACCCACCGTTGGCTGTACCTGCTGCGGCCGATTGCGCCGGATATTTCGGAGCGCAAAGTGATCGGCATCGGGCTGGTGGGCATGGCAGCAATCTTGTTCGCGCCGCTACGCATGGGTGAAGCCGCCAGGCCGTACCTGTTCGGGCGCGACGGCAAGGTGAGCTTCTTCCAAGCCCTCGGCGCGTCGGGCGCGGAGCGCGTGGTGGATGGCTTGGTGCTGACCCTCGTCACGGCCGCAGGCTTGCTCACGTCCACGCCGGTGTCGCCGCTACCGAACCACGTCGGCAACATGCCGGTGCCAGTATCGGCGATCCCGCACGCAGTGTTCATCGCGCTGGCCGTGTTCAGCTGTGCCTTCGTGGCGATCACGGTGTTCTATTTCGCGCGCGACTTCGCGCATCGCCTCACGCAGCGCGTGCTGGGCATAGTCTCGCAAAAGCTGGCTGACTTCGTCACGAGCACGCTCGAGCGCCTGTCGGACGGGCTCACGTTCTTCTCCTCGCCCGGCAACCTCGGCGCGTTTTTTCGGGACACTCTTTTGTACTGGGCGTGCGTGTTTGGCGGGCAGTGGCTGCTGATCCGCGGCTGCGGCATCCCAGCCACGCTGAGTGAAGCGTGCGTGACGCTCGGCGTCTTGGGCCTCGGCGCCGTCGTGCCGGCTGGTCCGGGCTTCTTCGGAGCCTACCAAATTGCCATCTATGCGGGCCTCGCGCTGTACTACGAGCAGTCGGTGGTGGTGTCTTCGGGTGCGGCAATCGTGTTCATCAGCTACGCGGTACAACTCGTGCTCAGCGCGCTCGCCGGCGGCTTGGGTTTCTGGATGTTACGGCGCGGTGGCGCGCAGCCGGAAGCAAGCGCGCTCCGCGCCGCCCGCGACTGAGGCGAAGGCGGCTGTCCGATCGAGCGCATTGTGCCCTCGCCGCGTAGCGACAACCGCCGCGTAGCGGCAGTCAGCAATTCCCCTGGGAATTGCTGACCTAGGGCACTAGCCTGACCGGCAATGGCACTCTCGCTCGATGAGCAACTCGCGGCCCTTCCCCCCGACGTGCAAGCGATGCTTGCCCATCATCGCTTCGACGCGGATCGCTTCAAGCGCCTCGCCGGGCGCCTGAAAACAGAGAGCGCGGAAGACAACTTCGTCAAAGGTAAGATCAGCGCGCCGCACGCCAATGATTGGAGCGCGCTGCCCGATGCCGGTACTCCCGAGTACGAGAAGCTGCGCGAGCTCGGGGAAACAGCACTGCGCGAGGGCCGCGTCGCCTTGTTGGTGTTGGCCGGCGGCATGGCCACGCGCATGGGCGGCGTGATCAAAGCACTGGTCGAGGCCATCCCCGGGAAAAGCTTCTTGGATCTGCGCCGCGCCGAGATGCGCGCGCTCGAGCGTCGCTACGGCGTTGCGCCGCCCCTCTGGCTGATGACCAGCAACTCGACGGACGCCGGCATTCGCGCCGCGCTCGGGGATGACCTGGACGGGCAGTCCATTGCCACGTTCACGCAGCACCTGTCCTTGCGCGTCACCCCGGCGGGGGACGTGTTTTTCGATAAAAAAGGGCAACCCAGTGAGCATGCCCCCGGCCATGGGGACCTGCCGGACGCGCTGCGCGAGAGCGGGCTCCTGGGCACGTTCGTGAAGCGTGGCGGAAAAGTGATCATGATGACCAACATCGACAACATGGGCGGCACGCTGGACCCCGCAGCGATCGGGTTTCACCTCGCCCACGGCAAGCCCGTGACCGCGGAGCTCGTAGACAAGCTGCCCAGCGATCGCGGTGGCATCCCCGCCTACGTCGACGGCCAACTGTGCGTCCTGGAGGAGTTCCGCATCCCGCCCAGCTTCGACCCTGCGACCGTACCCGTGTTCGCGACCAACGTATTCTACTTGGACGCCCCGATGCTGCTCAGGCTCGATATGAGATGGACGTACTTCACCGTGCACAAGAAGGTGGACGATCAGCCCGTCGTGCAGTTCGAGCGCTTGGTCAACGAAATCACCAGCGCCCAACCGACAGCCTTCGTGCACATGCCGCGGGATGGGGCCGCCTCGCGCTTTTTGCCGGTAAAAGACAACGAGGAGCTGGCACGCCGCGTACCGGAAATCCTAGCCGTCGCGCGCGCGCGGGGCATCGTCTCGTGAGGGGCGTGAAGGCTTTGAGCTCGCAGCGCTCGCTCCGCTCGCTCCGCTCACCTCAAAGCGCGCTCGCAGCGCTCGTGCTCGCCGCAGGTGTGCTCAGCGTCAGCCGCGCGCAGGCGCAGCTCCCGAGCGACCAACCGACGCGCTTGCCCGCGCTCGGCCGCAGCGCCGTCAGCGACGAAGACTCCACCGCGTTGGTCGTCAACCCCGCGAATCTCGCCTTCTTGCCGCGCGAAGAGCTGCGCTGGACCGGCATGTTCTTGAACGAAGACGCGACCGCCAGTTACCAAGGCCATGCCTTCGCGTTCGCGTTTCCTATCCCGTTCCTGTCGCTGTCGACCGGTCTGCGCTTGGACGTCGTGTCCCCACCGCGCGGCTTCTCGAACGCCTACTTCGGGGTCGACAACGCCCGTTACGAGTGGCTCACCTGGGGGCTCGCGTTCAAACCTTCTCCGGCATTTGCCGCGGGTTTCTCGCTGCAGCGCTCGTACTCCAATCAAGCCGCTGCGCATGATCTGGCGTCCTGGTCGCTCGGCTTAACGTCGCGTCCGAGCGACTACTTCGGGTTGGCAGTGGTCGGTCAAAATCTGAACGCCCCCACGACAGACCAAGGCGGCTTCATCGATCGCTCGTACAACTTCGCAGTCGCGCTCCGGCCAGCGCGCAGCCGCGCGATCGAGGTCGGCTTGGAGAGTCAGTACGTTGACCACGGCAGCGGCTATTGGGTGCCGCGCGCCACACTCGGAGTGGATGTACCAGAGCTCGGCCGCCTGCGCGGCGACGTCGCCTACTCCGACCCGGGCAACGAGGCGGGCGAGAAGAAGTGGCTCGCTTCGGCGTCCTTCGCGTTCAACTTCAACGGCAGCTCCGGCTCCGCCGAAGTCGCGGGCGGTTCGATGTTCGGCAACGCGCTCGGAAATGACGCCAAATATCGCGCGCAAGACAACCTAGGCGTCGAAATTGCCGCGCGCGGGTTCCGCGAGGGTGCCGCGGCCGCGGAATCGCCGGCGTATGCGTTGCTCTTGCGCCTCGAGGACACGCCCAACACGCGCGGGCACACCGCGCTCCTGCGTAAGCTCTGGCAGATCGCGGAAAGCGAACCCACGGTGGCCGCCGTGGTGCTCGAATTGCGCACCGCTCCGGCGGATTCCATGGCGCACGTGCAGGAGCTGCGCGACGCGATCTACCACCTGCGCCAAGCCGGCAAGCGCGTGATGTGCCACTTGGAGGACGCGGATGGCTCCTCCTTGTACCTGTGCTCGGCAGCGGATCGCATCTTGCTCAATCCCGCCGGTGGCATTCGCTTCGCGGGCCTGAAGTCGCGCTACATGTACTTCGGCTCACTGCTGGAAAAGCTCGGGATTCATGCGGATTTCGTGCGCATTGGCGCGCACAAGAGCGCGCCCGAGCAGTTCATGCGTGATGGTTCCACGGACGTCTCGCGCGCCGACAAAATCGATCTGCTGCAGCAGATCGAGAAGAACTTCACGATCGGCGTCGCGACCGGCCGCCACCTCGACGCCACGGAGCTGCGAGCGCGCATCGCACGCGGTCCGTTCGTCGCTTCAGAGGCCAAGTTCGCCGGCCTGGTGGACGGGTTCGCATTCGACGATCAGCTGGAAGAGGAAGCGGGCAAGCTCGTCGGCTACCCGCTGCGCTTGCTGGATGACCGCCGCGCCCCGCGCGCGCCCGACTACTTCGGGGACAACTCCGGCATCGCGATCGTGTACGTCGACGGTGACATGGTGGACGGCCGCAGTCAGACCATTCCGCTGCTCGGCACGCGCCTCGTCGGCTCGTACACCATCGCCGATAGCCTGAAAAAGGCCCGGGAAAACCCCAAAATCGGCGCGGTCGTGTTGCGCGTGGAAACGGGCGGCGGCTCGGCCATGGCGGCCGACGTCATCTACCGTGAGGTTCAGCTGACGGCCGCGCTGAAGCCGGTCATCGTGAGCATGGGCAGCGCTGCCGCCAGTGGCGGCTATTACATCTCGGCGCCCGGCACCCACGTGTTCGCGAGCCCACTCAGCATCACCGGCAGCATCGGCATCTTCTACGGCAAGGCGGACGTCGCCGAGCTGATGCGTCGCATCGGCGTCAGCACCGAAGTGTACAAAACTGCACCGCGCGCCGACGCGGAGTCCATCTTCCGCCCGTTCTCGCCGTCAGAGCGCACGGAGCTCGAACACAAGGTCGCGCAATTCTACGACGTGTTCCTGACGCGCGTGGCGAGCGGTCGCAAACTCAGCAAGGCAGACGTGGACGCAGTCGGCCAAGGCCGAGTGTGGACTGGCGAACAAGCCTTGGACCGCAAACTCGTGGATGAAATCGGCGGGCTCCGCCAAGCCATCGCGCTGGCACGCAAACTCGGGCACGTGTCGGATCACGGGCCCATCGAAGAACTGCCCCCGCCGGATCAGAGCCTGATTGGGCGGCTGCTCGGCATCGACGGCATCAAGGACAACACGCCTGCCACGGTCGCGAGCTCGCTGCTGCCCTCGCAGTTCTTGGATCTGGTGCGCGCGCTGGCACCGTTCGTGGCGCACACCAGTGACGTGCCGCTCGCGCTGATGGAGATGACTCCGGTCGAGCCGTGAGCAGATGACCGCGGCGGAGCTCACCGCGGACGACGATCCGCCCACGCTCGAACTGCATGCGCTGGGCGTGCGGCGGGCGGGTACAGCGTTGCTGGCGGGGCTCAGTCTGAGCTCCCGCGCGGGGCGCCTCGGCCTGATCGGGGATTGGTCGGGGTTGTTCCAGGCCCTGACCGGGCAGGCGGAACTCGCAGCGGGTACCGCGCGCGCGTTCGGTTGCCCTTGGGAGCACGCGCTAGCCCGGGGCAGCGTCGGCTTTGCGCCTTGCGACCCAGCTCTGCCACTCTCGTTCACGATCACCGAATACCTGCGGCACGCAGCGCGCCTGAGCCACGGGTCGGCGGCACGCGCTGCACATGACACGCAGCAGGTCCTCGAAACATACGGGCTCGGCCCGTTCGCCCAGCACAAGCTGTCGCAGCTCGTGACCTACCAACGCCGCGCTCTCGGCATCGCTTGCGCAGCGTTGGGCGCGCCGCCCGTGGTGTGCTTGGAGACGCCCGTGCGCGGTTTGGATGCGGAAGCGGCGGACTACATCGTCCGTCTGTGCAGCGTCGCCGCGCAACAGAGCCGCGTCATCGTTTCGTGCGGGGTGCCCAGCTCGCCCAGCGCAGAGCGTTCCCTGCTCGAAGGCTGTGCTGAGCTGTTTTGGCTCGAGCGCGGCGCGCTGCTCAGCCAAGGCTCACCCGCAGAAGTCTTCGCACCCGGGCTGCGCTACTCCCTCACCGTGAAGGGTGCTCAGGTTGCCGCCTTCTCCGCTGCACTGACTGAAGCGGGCTGCCGTTTGCGCGAGCGCACTGGCCCCGGCAGCTACTGGGTGGAGCTCCCCGAGCACAGCAGTACGGATCTGCTGTTGGATGCCGCGCTGCGCGCGGATCTGGTCGTGCTCGAACTCGAGCCGCTGTTTGAAGCGCACTAATCGCGCCCTCGCACTTATGCCTACACAGGCACTGGGTCAGGGCGCGGCACGGTGGCCCGTGAACATGCCTCACTCGTCCCAGGCTGAGCCTTAAGGTTTCTCACCCCTGGCCGACTGAGTATGACGTGTCGACTCTCATAGGGCTCGTGGTGATGTTCGGCTGTGTGCTGGCCGGCTTTGCCATGGGCGGTGGCCCGTTCCCGGTATTGCTGCAACCCGCTGAGCTAGTCGTCATCGGCGGCGCAACGGTGGGCACGCTGATCATCTCGGCGCCCGGCAAAGTGATGTCGCGCGTGCTCGCCGCGCTCAAGAAGGCGTTCGCGAATCACTCGCCTTCCAAGGCCGACTACCTCGACCTGCTCAAGCTCCTGTATCAAATTTTGGCGCTGATTCGCCGTGAAGGCGTGCTCGCGCTTGAACCCCACGTTAGCGAGCGTGCCACGAGCTCGTTGTTCGGCTCCTACCCGAGCGTCACCAAGCGTCACCACGCGATGGACTTCTTGGTCGACGGCCTGAAGCAACTGGTCGACGGCTGCTCCGCGGAAGAGCTCAGCATGCTGTTCGACGCCGAGCTCGACACGCATCACGCCGAAGACGCGCAGCCGATCGGCCTGATCCGCACGGCAGGTGACGCCTTGCCGGGTCTAGGGATCGTCGCCGCCGTGCTCGGTATCGTGATCACCATGGCCCACTTGGACGGCGGCCCGGAGGAAATCGGCCATCACGTCGCCGCCGCACTCGTCGGTACGTTCCTGGGCATTTTGCTGTGTTACGGCATGGTCGGCCCGATGGCGACGAGCGTCGAAATCCAGGGCGCCGCCGAGGGCCGCTACATGGCGTGCATCAAGGAAGCCGTCGTTGCGGCCGCTCGCGGCGTGAACCCGGCGATTGCCATCGAGTTTGCGCGCCGCGCCATTTTCTCCGACGAGCGGCCGACGAGCGCAGAGCTCGACAAGGCCTTCGCCGAGTTGAAGGGCAAGTAAGCGATGGCAGGAGCCAGCGCCAATAGTGGTGGCCCGCGCGTCATCATCATCCGGAAGAAGGGCAAAGGTCACGCGGCCCACCACGGTGGCGCTTGGAAGGTAGCCTACGCGGACTTCGTGACCGCGATGATGGCCCTCTTCATGGTGCTCTGGTTGCTCTCCCAGACCGATCAAGAAACGCGCACGGAGCTGTCGGACTACTTCCGGACCGGCGTGTTCACCGGTGCGCCGTCCGTCCTGAACGGCGGCAGCGGCATCCAATCCAAGGGCTTCTTCGACGTCGTCGGCTCCGCGCACACTCAGCCGGAGCAGGTCAATTTCGAGCGCGTGTCGCTCGCCGTGCGCGCCCAACTCACGGAGCTCGCCGGCGAGGACGCGCAAATCAAACAACTCAAAGACTCGATCAAAGTCAGCGTCACTGAGGAAGGGCTCCTGATCCAAATCTTGGATGGCGGGCAAAACCTGCTGTTCGACTTGTCATCGTCGGAGTTGAAGCCGAAGCTTGTCGAGATCTTGCAGCTGATCGCGCCGGTGCTCGCGCGGCTCGACAATCAGATCCAGGTGCACGGTCACACTGATGCGCGGCCCTTCCCGGCTGGCTCGGGTCGCTCCAATTGGCAACTGTCGTTCGAACGCGCCGATCGCGCGCGCGCCGTGCTTGAGAAGAGCGGGCTACGCGAAAACCAGGTATCCGGAGTGTTCGCGCACGGCGCCACCGCGTTGATGAATGTGGACGAGCCATTCGCTCCGGAGAATCGTCGCCTTTCCATCTTGGCGGTGCGTAAGGGCATGGAAAGGGCGGCGGCACGTGGCAAAGCCATGGACGCGCCCGAAGAGCAACCGAAGCCCAAGCGCGAGCCGGTCCTGCGGCTCATGCCGCAGGACCCGCAGGCCGCGCCCAAAGATAAAGACGAGTGAGCTTCACCACCAATACTCCCGAGAAGGGCCAAACCTTACAGTCCCGCCTCGCGAACGCAACGAAGTCCCCGCGCTGTTCTCGTGCTAAATGAGCGCGCGTGACCGTTCGTCCCGAGCTCGTCAAAACTCGCCGCCTAGTCGTCAAAATCGGCTCGCGCACGATCGCCAATGATCCGGGCTTCCCGGCGCGCCTGGCCAAGCAAATTGCCGAACTGGCAGATCAAAAGTGCGGCTCCGTCGTCGTGACCAGCGGCGCCATCGCGCTCGGTTGGAGTCGGCTCGGGTACAAGGCCAAGCCGAAGGAGGTCGCGCTGCTGCAGGCCTCCGCCGCGGCCGGGCAAAGCGTGCTGATGCGCCGCTACGACGAAGCCTTCGGTAGCCTCGGGCTCACCCCCGCACAAGTCCTGCTCTCGTATGCGGATTTGGCGGATCGCGAACGCTTGAACAACGCGCGCGAAGCATTGGGCGCGCTGCTCGAAGCCGGCGCCGTGCCGATCGTCAACGAGAACGACACAGTCGCCACGGAGGAGATTCGCTTCGGTGACAACGACCAACTCGCCGCCATGGTCGTGCCGCTCGTGGGCGCGGATCTGCTCGTGCTGCTCACGGACGTAGACGGCGTACTGAACGCCGAAGGCCAACGCATCCCCGTAATGAGCGTGGACGCGCAAATGGTGCAGCTGGAAGCCAAGGCTGACCGCATGGGCGCAGGCGGCATGGCCAGCAAGGTGGACGCCGCGCGCAAAGCGAGCCGCTCCGGCGCCGCCGTGGTGATCGCCCCTGCGGGCCGCCCCAACGTCTTGAACGACATCGTGGCCGGCGCGGACGTGGGCACGTTGTTCCCGCTGCTCGGCCCGCCGCTCAAGGCCCGCAAGCATTGGATCGCCTTCACGCTGCGCCCCAAAGGCACGCTGCTCTTGGATGAGGGTGCGGCGCGCGCGATGCGCGAGGGCAAGAGCAGCCTGTTGCCTGTCGGCATCAGCGGCGTGTCCGGCGAATTCAACGCGGGCGACGCGGTCCGTTTGGTCAGCCTGGACGGCGTCGAAGTCGCGCGCGGCCTCACGCGCCTCGGCACGGTGGACGTCGCGCGCGCTGCCGGCAAGAAGGGCGCGGAGCTCGCAGCCGGCTTCGGCGAGGCTGCGGCTGAGCTAGTGGTTGTCCACAAGGACGACCTCGTCGTCTCGGGCTGACGCCGCGCGGCCCCCTGTCACGCGTGCCCGAGCTCGTGCAGCGCATGTGAGCTGAGTGAAATATTCGGCCGTCGCGCTGGACTAGCAGCCTACGAAGCAGGCGTGGGGTTCCGGGGCGAAAGCCCCGATGAGACAGCCTAGGCAGCGCATGCCGCGAAGCGGACAATCGCTTGCGATTGGTGATGGGACATCACATGCGGTGCACTGGGTGCGACAACCTGCGACCCAGTGTGTGCGCAAGCGGGCACCTTTGCCTGCGCCCCACAAGAAAAGCGCCCAACTACCAAAGTTGCGGCCTACTTCTTTTGTCGGAACTTCTTGGCGCGCGAGCTGTCTGTATACCAAGTGCTGTCGTTAAGCCGGCCGGTCATCGCTTGGGGGGCACTCACACTGTCGGGTTGCGCGCGGCTATTTGGCGCTCAGACCGCCGCTCCCGCAGTACCGGCCGAGCTGCCCAACCAATCCGCGCCCATTTTGGACGGCGCACAGCCGCCCGCGCTCTCAAACGACGACGACTACGTCGTGCGCATCGTGGTCGGCTCCGTCGCGTGCTCGGGCACGTTGATTCAAGACGATCGCGTGCTGACGGCGCATCATTGCGTGGCAGCGCGGGACAGCAACGGCAGCGTGCTCCCGCGTGAAGTACCGCCGGACCAAATCCGAGTCGAATTGGGCGGGGATTACCTGCCCTGGGGTGAAGTCGGCGTCCGCGCGGTGATCGCGCCCAATTGCGGGTACGTCTCCGGTGATGGGGATTTGGCGGTCTTGGTCCTGGAGCACCGGCTGGTCGGCGTCGCCACACGCCCGGTGCAGCTCGAACCGCCGCCCAACCAACACGATCACGTGGAGCCCATCGGCTTCGGACGCTGCGCGTTATCGGCGGATGGCGTGCACCGCAAACACCGCGCGGGCGGGAGCATCGAACTCGTATCCGCAGGTCGCTTCCGGCTCTCCGCGGCGATTTGCCCGGGGGATTCCGGAGGTCCCGCGCTCAGTGGCAGCAGCGGAGAAATCCTAGGCGTGATCTCGGCCAGCGCCATGGACGGCGACGAGCTCACCCGAGATCGCTCCGAGTTCGTGCGCGTGGACCCCTGGCGGGCGCTATTCGCGAACGCAGCCCTCGTCTCGAGCGGCACGAGCCCCTCCGAGCTGCCGCCCATCGAATGCAAGTGAGCTGCGCGAACGGCGACAAGACCAAGAAGCACGGGCGTGCGTTGTCAGCGGCGCTCGAGCCGCGCTAGATTCGCCTGATGGCGAAGTTCCTGCGCTACCTCGCCTGGGCCGCGGTGATCATCGGCGTGATCGTCGGCGTGCTCCGCTTCACCGTGCTCCGCTGGTGGCAGGTCCCGTCGGGGGACCCGTACTTGGACGCGTCGATCGCCCCCACGCTGCACGGCGGGGATTGGGTGGTCTCCTGGCGCGGCAGCGCGCCCAAGAGTGGTGATTTGACGATGTGCCTCGAGCCCAAGACGACCCGGGCCGTGATCGGGCGCATCGTCGGCTTGCAGGGCGAGCACATCAAAATGGAACGCGACGCTCTGTCCGTGAACGACAAGTCCGCGGACAACAGCGGCTCGTGTGACTCATTCAGCGCCCGCGATCCGGCCACGGGGCTCGAAGTGAAGCAGCCGTGCTCTCAAGAAGTGGTCGCGGACAAAACACACCTGCTCGGCATGCTGGGCGCCGACGCGACCGCGCCTGCAACGGCAGACGTCGAGGTACCGGCGGGTCTAGCATTCCTGGCTAGCGACAATCGCCGGTTCCCTTGGGACTCGCGCGACTTCGGCCTGGTCGATCGTGCAACCTGTACTGAGACCATCGTGTTTCGCCTCGTGAGCAAGGACGGTTTTTTCGACGTCCCGAATCGCTTGATGCTGATCCACTGAACGTTGCGTTCGGTCGCGAAGCGCTCGCGAAGCGGCGAAGCGAGTGCTAGCTTGCCCGTGCTCGATGGGTCACGCCGCGCTCGAGGTCGGGATTGTTTGCGGTCGGTGCGAAGCCTTCTCGCCGATCGGCGAAGCGCGCTGTGGCGTCTGCAGCCACGATCTTGCGCTTATTTCGGCCAATCGACCGCTCGTGCAGGGCTTACCGGATGGCCCGATCGCGCCGCAGCTAGAGAGGCGCGACAAAGCTCGTTCCCAATCGGGCGAATTTGGGGGAGTCTCCGGTCTAAAGGCCGGCGCCGCCTCGGCACCGCAATCGTCAGCACAGTCTCAGGAGGAGCAGATGGATCAGGCTAGGTACTACGTGTGCGAGTCGTGCATGACGCCCGTGCCCAGTGGGCACAAGTTCTGCGGTCGATGCGGCGCGCCCGTCCCCGACACGATCCTGCACATGTCGCCGTCGTTTTACAGCGACATGCAAGACGCCGCCAAGGCTCGCCTGATCCTGATCCGCGGTGAAGGAATGGACGGCCTCAGCTACCACCTCAAGGCCGATCAGCACGTGATCGGTCGCCAAGGCCAGCTGGAGTTCCCGGA
This sequence comes from Polyangiaceae bacterium, assembly GCA_039936055.1. Lineage (GTDB taxonomy): Bacteria > Myxococcota_A > Polyangia > Polyangiales > Polyangiaceae > PMG-095. The sequence continues at coordinate 11,353 of JBDTJC010000059.1, forward strand.
CGACCCGTTCATCTCACCCAAGCACGCGAACTTCTTCTATCGCGACAGCCACCTCGTGGTGCGCGACGAAGGCTCGCTCAACGGTGTGTATTTCCGCGTGCGCGGCGGCGTCGAACTCTCGCCGGGCGACACCTTCCTGGCCGGCGAACAACTCTTCCGCCTCGACCCCACACCGAAAGCCTCCGACGGCGCGGATCCGGACGGCACGTTCTTCTACTCGTCACCCAAGTACCCGAGCGCCTTCCGCCTCAATCAAATCCTGGAAGGCGGCGCCATCGGCATGACCGTGTGCGCGCGCGGCAACTCGCTCCAGATCGGCCGCGAAGACGGCGACCTGAATTTCCCGTCAGATGTCTTCCTCTCCGGCAAGCACTGCACCGTCGCAGAAAAAGAAGGCAAATTCATGCTCACAGACTGGGAAAGCCGCAACGGCACCTACGTGAGAATCAAGACGGAAACTGCGCTCACGCACGGGGACTACGTGTTCATTGGCAGGAAGCTGCTGCGCGTTGAGCTAAACAGTAACTAGCGGGCGTACAGGTCGCGGGCGTACAGGTCGCGGGTTTACAGGTCGCGGGTTTACAGGTCGCGATCTCGGTCGCGGCCTGTAGTGTTTCTGGCGTAGCGGCATCGGGTGGCGTTGGGCCGCTCGTGCTGCGCTGCAAGATCGCATGCGCCTGTGCGGTCAGCTTCCGTTGGCTTCGCCTCTCGATCGCTGATCGTGATCTGGTCTTCCAAGACTTCTAGCTCGTTTTGGTTCCGGGCATGCGGCTGGGCTGCTCGGCGCACGCTCGGGCGTGGCGTGCGGCGCTTCGCGCGCACCAGAGAGAGAGGCGGCGGAACTGCTTGGCGGGGAGCGTGGGGGGCGGCGCGCGCGCGGCAGAAAGTGAACTAGACGAGACGAGCAGCGGCAGGAGGGAGGGGGCGCCCGCGTTCCCGCAGCGCAGCACCGAGCGCGCCCTGTGCCGCCACGCAGCGGGCCCCATCCCTCACAACCCAACCTTCAAAGTAACACTGGTTACTTTGAAGACCATCTACGGGGACGATGGGTGCGTCTGTGTACGACGCATTGCTGGCGACTACAGGCAGTTCGCTGATCAAAGTAACAACGGTGACTTTGGTCACTGCGAAGAGAGAGGGCTCCGGGCGAGCGATAGTGCCGGGAGCGATGCGCGCCTTCATCGACGAGCCGAGGTCTGGATTTCAGCCGGCTTCGACGCGAGGCTTGCGGCGGCGACGACGTTTGCGCGCGGGCTTCGCCTCGGCGGCGCTGGTGCCGGCTGCGCTGAGCTCGCTGGCCTCCATGGGTTCGCGTTCGCCGAGCGCGGCAGCGCGCAGTTCAACGACATCCCGGAGCGCGGGATACAGGGTTGTTCTAGCGAAGCGCCCGGTGCGGCCCGCTTCAACGCGCGGCATCAGCGCGACGATGCGACGCACGGCGTCTGCAATACGGCGCGGCACGTTCAGGCGATCCACGATGGGCTCGAGGAAGGCGTAGGCGGCTTCGACGCGGTCCTTTTCGCCGGCGCAGGCTTCGCGCATGGGTTCGAGCAGGAGCATCGCCCAGAGCACGGTGTCATCCAGCGGGGATTTACGCTCAAGCGTCGTGCGGTCGACCTCCTGCAAGATGCGCCAGACGCTGTTGTCGTTCTCGGGCAAGTCCGCCAGGTAGGTCGAGAGCTCGGGCAAGAGCACGTCCAAGACGCCGGTTTCCCAAGCGAGCCAGAAGGCGCGCCGTGAAGCGCCGCTGCGCAAAAGCCGCAACACTTCTTCGAATAGGCGCGGGCGAGCCGCTTTGCGCAAGGCGCCGCGGCACTGCACGATCGCGTCGTAAACCTCGGGCGTGATGCCCAAATCGAGCTGCGCGGCGAACTTGATCGCGCGCAAAATACGCACGGGATCCTCTTGGAAGCGCACCACCGGATTGCCAATGGTGTGCACCGCGCGGCGTTCGATATCCGCCATGCCGCCGACCCAATCCAGCACCAAGTTATGCTCAAGGTCGTAGAACAGCCCGTTGATCGTGAAATCACGGCGGTAAGCGTCCTGATGGGCGTCACCGAAGACGTTGTCGTTGCGGATCAAAAGATCTTCGCTCTCGCGTTGATCTTCGTGCTCGGGCGGGCGTCGAAACGTCGCGGTCTCGATCACTTTGCCGCCGCCGAACAGCACGTGCACCAAGCGGAAGCGCCGGCCGATGATGCGCGAATTACGAAACAAGCGCCGCACGTCATCCGGGCGCGCGCTAGTCGCGACGTCGAAGTCTTTGGGTGAACGGCCGATCAGCAAGTCACGGACTGCGCCGCCGACCAAATACGCTTCGTAGCCGCCGCGCGTGAGTCGCTGCACGACCTTCGCGGCGTCCGGATCGATGCGCCCGTCCTCGAACTCCACCGAGTATTGCGCCGGTTCGGGCGCGCCATCACGACCGAAGCGCGGCAGTTCGGAAACACCGTCCGTCTCGTCGTCGGCGCGCTCATCACGAGCCTCGCGTGGACGGCGCGGCGTGTGATTAGACTCCGGAATTACCGGCTCATTGGGGACTCGTGCCCCGCCCTTCGCGGGGCTGCGTGAAACCATGGGCCGAATGTTCCGCATCTCCTAGCACAGGCCGGGGCCGCGGCGCGCGGCGCGTGTGAGAAGCGCCTGGATTGGTGACCCGACCGCGCCGGACCGGAACCCCGGTGCCCAAGCGAGCCAGAGCCCGGCACACCACCGGATCCTCGCACGGGCCCACATTCCCTCGCGCCGAAGGCCATGGAATCGTTACCATTTCCGCGTGGCTTCGCACGTCCGGGCCGGACGCGCCGTGGGGAGACCCGTCCAAGTCGGCTTCGTGCTCGTCCGCCGCCGGGAGGCCGAGCAGCCATTCCGGCTCGAGCCCGACCTGTTGCAGGGCAGACCCGTCGGGCAGGGCGACCAGCAGCGTGGTGAGCCGGAGGACGCCCTGCCCGGAATGATCGTCGAAGTACTCCTGCACGCAACCCTTGCCGAAGGTGTGGGCGCCCAGGAGCGGACCTCGGCCATAGCTGTCAAGCGCGCCAGCGATCATCTCGGCGGCGCTAGCGGTGTAGCCATCAACCAATACCGCGACAGGACCCTTCCAACCGACGTCGGCGTCCGGTGCCGGAGCGCGCATGATTTCGCTGACCACCCCGCGGTGGATCAGCGGAAAGCTCGGCGCGCCGGGCAAGAATAAACCGATCGCGGCCGCCGCGCCGTCCGTCGAGCCGCCACCGTTCCCGCGCAAGTCCAAGACAACGCCCAGCGGCTCCTCCTCGTCGCGCACGGTGGAGAGGACGTCAGCGAGATCGTCACCGAGCCGGTCACCCACTTCGCTGATCGGGATGACGACGACCGAGCCACTGCCATAACGGATGCGCGTCGCGCTGAGCGGCTCCCCGGATTCGACGCCGTCTTGCGGGAACCCGACCGACAAATCCAACGGGGCGGGTTGCGTGCCGCGCAGCACGCGCACCGCTCGCATGCTTTGTCCGTGAGGCGGATCCACGCGCGCCAATTGTTCGACCTGCTCCACGCTCAAGCCCGCGACTTGGACGCCGTCGACCGATAGCACGAGGTCGTCCATCTCCAGCGGCGCGCGGGGCGACTCGACAATGCGCGCGCCGAGCGGCGTGCGAAGCACGTTCCGCCACAACGTCGGCTCGGTGGCGTCGCTCGGATCGCCGTCGAATAGCGCCCATTCCTCTTCGAGCGGCGCCCATTCCCCATGCGGATCGATGGCGGGCACGTACGCGCGCACCGCCGCGGCCAGCACGACCTCCGACCATTCTTCGACGCTATAGTCGGGAAAGAAGCGCGACAGCGCGGCGCTGGCCGGCCCATCCGCGATCGCCGGAGCGAGCTTCGCGAACTCGCCCACACGGCGCCCCAGATCTGCCGCCAACTGACGCGCGGGCCGCGCCACCTCTTCGTCTTCGAACGCCGGCTCGGTGATGCCGGCCAACGCGCGCGAGAAGCGCACGCTGGGCGCTTCCGCACGCGCTTGCTCGAACACACTGCGCAAGCCATCGACCCAGTGTTTGGTCTCTGCGCCGAGCACGAGCGCGCTGCTGCACGGCGTGCCGCGCGAACCGCCTTCGAGTTCGCCGAGCAACGCGCTAGCGTGAGCGTGCGCTGAGTCCGCCAGCGGCGCGTCTGGCGCAGCCGACCACAGGCCGTGGGGATCGAACCAATCCGTCCACAGGTCGGCGAAGGCGTTGGGCGAAACGCGCGCTGGCTCCGCCGGCAAACGAAGCCGCACTTCGGCCACGATCGCGCGGGCGTCCGCGCAACGCAGCCGCGGCGGGTCGCCCGACGGGACTCGAAGCGGACGCTCGCCCTGTGCGGCCTGCACGGGCGGCGGCACAGGGCCCGCAGCAGCGGCCGACGCGCTAGCGGAAACGCGCAGCACCGGCAGCGGGCGCGGGCTGCGCTTCGAACTAGCAGCCGGATCGTGACACGCAACCAAACCGAGGGCCGTTACCAGCGCGGCGAAGCCAAGGTTCGGGGCATGTCGTGTGCGCATGGCCACCGTGAGCGAAGCATGCTGGACTGGCAGACTCAGCGCAAGTTACGCGCGCCGCGGTTCGAGCTATGGTGCCGACGTGGAGCCCGTGGAGCCCGTGGAGCCGATGTCGCTCGTCCTGCTCGGCTGCCGTGTAACCGGCCCCAACACCTTGTCACCTCCGGCAACACGCCGCGCCTGGCGAGCGGTACAGGCGTTTCGCACCGGCGCATTTGCGCGCATCTTGGGGTGCGGCGGAAAAAAGTGGCAGGGCGTGCGCGAGGCCGACGCGCTGTGCGCGTTTCTCGCGGAAAACGGCGTTCCGGAAGCGGCGTTGGAACGGGAGTTGTGGTCGCGTTCCACGCGCCAGAATGCGCACTACGCGGCGAGCTTGTGGCTGCCGCGCGGCTTGTTTCGGGTTGGCGTCGTGACCTGTGACTGGCACATGCCGCGCGCGCTGTCGTGCTTCCGTGGCGCGGGCTTCGAGGTCGAGGCGCTGCCTGCGTTGTCACCCCAAGTGAGCATGACCGAAACACTACTACGCACGGCCCGCGAGCGCACTAGCTTCGCGCTGGACAACCTCGTCACACGCGGGTTTTCGAGGGTGTGATGCGGCGCGCGATCTCGTGCTGTTTGCTGCTGCTCGGTGCGGGCGCCTGTCAGAACACGAACGCAGATTCGAGTACGCACGCGGCCGCGCCAGCGCATTCCGCGACGCCTGTCACGACCAAAGACGCCCTGCTGGCAGCGGAACAACGCCGTGATTCCGCCGCAATCGACCGGGAAGCGCTATCGAGCCGCGACGTCAGCGTACGGCGCATCGCGGCGCGCGCGCTCGCGCACATCGCAGACGCACGCGCCGCGGAATTGCTGCCGCTCGCGCTCGCCGACGAAGATCCGGAAGTCAGCACCTGGGGCGCGTACGGCTTGGGCTATGCTTGCCGCGGTCGCGAAACCAAAGTGGTGCCCGCACTGGTTGCGCGCGCCGCGACGCTGCCGACGCTGCCGACGCTGCACAGCGCCTCGCTCTCTGTCGCTTTAGCCAGCCCCGCGGAAGCGATCAGCGACGCACTCGGTCGCTGCGCCGGCGCTGAGGCAGAAAGCACGCTGCGCGCGTGGCTGAGCGGCCCGAAACCGCGCGCCGAAGCCGCAGCGCTCGCGCTCGGGCGCGTCGTCGAACGCACCGGCAAGCTCGACGACGCCACCGTGGTCGCGTTGTTGGACGCCGCCGACCGCCCGCGGGCTCCCCTGGAAAACGCGCTCTATCCGTTCACGCGCTTGGCCTCGCTCAACGCCTCGACCGGCGAGCGCTTGCTCACCCTGGCGCTACACGCGATCGCCGCGCACGGCCCGGGCGCGGCGTTCGCCGTCCGCGCCCTCGGACACACGGGCGACGCAGGCAGCGTCGCCCTCGGCAAGCTTTTCTCCGACACAACGGTCAGCGCAGGACTGCGCGCCCAAGCGGCACGCGAACTCAGCACCCAAGCTGCCACAGGCCAGCGTCCGCTGTGGGCCGCCTTCGATGCCGCGTTTCCCGAGAGCCCAAGTGACGCGGACCTCGTCGGCGACAGCTACGGACCGTGGAGCGCCGTACTGGATGCGCTGCAGCCGCCAGCCCTCAGCTCCGGGGCCAAGCTGCAAGCACTCGCACAGCTCCCGATTGGCGCTCAGGACTCGGCAACTTTGAAGCGGCGCAAGGTGCATCTGCGTTGCACTGCGGCCGCCCTGCTGGCGGGCAGCAACTACCAGAACGCGCGCTTGGTAGCCTGCGATCCCGCGGCGGAGAGTACGGCTCGGGATCTCGCGGTGCTGGCAGTGCTTGGGCGCGACAAACTCAGCGGCAGCCGCAAACAAGCCTATCTGCAGTGGGCCAGTTCGACGAACGGCCCGCTGCGCGAGGCCGCGCTCGAGTTGATCGGGCAACACGCGGAGCTGGGTGAGGCGTACCGGGTGCTGGCAGAAGCGCTCTCGGCGAAGGCGCTAGGCGTCGTTGCGACCGCAGCGCACGTCCTATCCAGCTACCCCGAACGCGCAGGCCGCCACTCTGGCCCCGACGCGCATGACGCGCCCAAACCCGATCCGAGCGTCGTGCAAGCGCTCGCGGCCGCGTACGCGGCCGCGAGCGAGCGGCACAGCGTAGAAGTGCAAAGCCTGCTACTCGATGCTATCGGCGCGCTGCAGATCTTGAGTTTGAAGGAAGCAGTGAACGGCGCGTGCAACAGTGATAACCCAACGCTCCGAGAGCACGCGGAGAAAGCGCTGCGGCTGTTGGGCGAGCAAAATCGACGCTGCGATCAGTTCGTACCGGGGAAAGACTTGAGCACGGGCACGGGCACGTTGCAGAAGGAGACGCTGACGTTGGACACCGAGGCCGGCAATCTGACGATCGCGCTAGACCCGGTGTTCGCGCCGACTGCGGTCGCGCGCATCAGCGCGCTCGTGAAATCCGGGTTTTACGACGGGGTCAGCGTGCACCGCGTGGTGCCGGGCTTCGTGGCGCAATTCGGCGACCCATCGGGCGACGGGTACGGCGGCGACGACCAACCCCCGCTGCGCTGCGAGACTTCGCCGCTGCCGTTCCAAACGGGCAGCGTGGGCGTCGCGCTCTCGGGGCGAGACACGGGCTCGAGCCAGCTGTTCGTGACCTTGGGCCGCTACCCGCGTTTGGACGGTCAATACGCCTGGGTTGGCCAGGCGGGGCCCGGTTGGGACCGCCTCGCCGCGGGCGACCGCATCCTGCACGCGCGGCTGTCCGCGGTCCCCTGACAAAACCAAAAGTGCTAGCCTCAAGCTGGGTGTCTTGGAAGACCAGATCACGATCGTCTGAGAGACCTTGAGACACGAGAGTAACCGGCGAGACCGGCGCCTGCTGCTGTTCCAACAGCCAAGGTCGCCCCGACTTTGGTGGGTCGCCTAAAGAGGCCACGCCAGCCGCTGGGCGCCCGCAAATCCATGCCAATTAGCCCAACTTGAGGCTAGAACCACCCCATGCTGCTCGCGGTCGACATCGGAAATACGAACGTCGTGTTCGGCCTGTATCGCGGCCGAACCTTGGAGCAAACGTTCCGCGTCTCCACGGTCACGACTCGGACCGACGACGAATACGGCGTGCTGCTCCAGCAGCTGCTCATGCTGCGCAAAGTCCCGATGGACTCCATCGATTCCGCGATTGTCGCCAGCGTCGTGCCGCCGCTGACGGACGTGATGTGCGAGGCGATTCGCCATGCCTTCGCTCGCGAACCCGTGGTCGTCGGCCCCGGGCTGAAGACGGGCATGCCGGTGCTGTACGAGAACCCACGCGACGTGGGCGCGGATCGCATCGTCAATGCGATCGCCGCGTTCGATCGTGTCAAGGCAGGTGTGATCGTCGTCGACTTCGGCACCGCCACGACTTTCGACTGCATTTCGCCGAAGGGCGAGTACCTCGGCGGGGTGATCGTGCCCGGCGTGCAGGTCAGCCTGGAAGGGCTCGTGCAACGCGCGGCCAAGCTCTCGCGCATCGAACTCGCGGCTCCCCCGCACGTGGTCGGCCGCAACACCACGCATGCGCTGCAGTCGGGTGTGGTGTTCGGCTACGCTTCCCTGGTGGACGGCATGATCGGCCGCATCGAGACCGAGCTCGGTTTCCCGGTGCAGGTCCTGGCCACGGGCGGCCTCTCGACGTTGATCTCAAAGCACACCCAGCGGGTCCAAACGGTAGACGTGAACCTGACCTTGGACGGCTTGTGCTTACTCCACGAGCGACATACCAGCGCTATCGAAGCGGCGACTGAGTCCAGCGCCGCCAAACGGCGCGCAGGTCGCGCCCGGTGAAGCGCCGCGCACTCCTGCACGGCGCGCTCTCCTCGGTCGCCTGGGCCGCCCTCGGTTGCAATCATGCGGCGCTCCGCAACGGCAAGCGGCGCATCGTTTCGCTCTCGCCCGCGGTCACCGAAACACTCTACGCAATTGGCGCAGAGGCGGACTTGGTGGGCGTCAGTGACTACTGTAACTACCCAGAAGCAGCCAATCAATTGCCGCGCAACGGCTCCTCGCTCACCCCCAATTACGAAGCCATCGTGCGCCTTTCACCGACGCTAATCGTGTGCGAAGCCGCCGCTAGCACCCCCACGCGCGAGCTCAGCGCATTGGGCGTCACCCGCTTCGTGCCCTGGCTGACGCTCGAGGACATCGTGGCCAGCACTCGGTTGTTGGGCGCGCTGACCGACCGTGCCGAAGCAGCAGGCGCCTTGGCCACGAAGCTTTGGGACAGCTTGGCCGTGGCCGAAAGCAAGGACGGGCCGCGCGTGCTTGTCGTGCTCGGTGAAGGCACCGGCAAGCTGAGCGAGATCTACTACATCAAGCAGAACTCGATGCACGGCGCCGCGCTGCGCGCCTCCGGCGCCCGCAATGCCGTCGCAACGGACGTAGTCGGCACGCCGCGCCTATCCGTTGAAGAGCTGCTGCGCCTGGACCCAGACGGCATCATCGTGCTCATTGCACCCGGCCCCAATGCGCCGAGCGACGCGCAGGTGCTGCACGACTATCAAGCGCTCGAACCGCTTACCGCACGCAAAAACAAACGCATTTCCGTGCTCAAATCCGACGAGGCATTCGGGGAAGGACCGCGCATTCTGACGCTCGCCGAACACCTCCGGCACGAGGTACAGCGCCTATTCCCGAATGCGCCGAGCGCGCACTGAAGTAATGCCGGAGCTCGAGTTCCAAACGCTGAGCGTCAAGCTCGGCCAGCGCACCCTGCTCGATTCGGTCAATTTGCGCGTCGAACGCGGCGAGTTCGTGGCCTTAATTGGTCCGAACGGCGCGGGCAAGACCACGCTGCTGAAGGCCGCGCTCGCATTGCTCCCGCCGAGCTCGGGCCAGGTGCGCATCCAGGGCCAGCCTTCCGCGCAGCTCGACGCGCGGGCGCGTGCCGCGGCGCTCGCGTGGTTGCCGCAACACATCCGCGCGGACGAACCGGTGACGGGCCTTGAGACGGTCGCCGCAGCGCGCTTCCGGTTTCAAGAGAGCCATGCAGCCTCGCAAAAGGCCGCAGAAAGCGCGTTGCAGCGCGTCAGCGCCAACGCGTACGGCGCGCGGCGCATGACCGAGCTGTCCGGCGGAGAACGACAGCGCGTCGCGTTCGCCTGCTTAGTGGCGCAAGACGCGCGCACGCTGCTGTTCGACGAACCGGCGAACCACCTCGACCCCGCGCAGCAACTCGAGGTGTACCGGTTGCTGGGTGAGCTGTGGCGCGAAGGGCGCAGCGTGCTGTGCATCAATCACGACGTGAACCTGCTGCAGCAAGTCGGGGACTCGGCACGCTTGCGCGTCGTCGGCCTGCGAGCGGGGCGCATCGCTTTCGAAGCCACGCTCGCAGACCCGGCCCTGCCCGCGCAACTCGGCGCTCTGTTCGGCATCGAGATGGACGCGGTGCTCAGCAACGGACAACGCTTCATCGTGCCGCGTCTCGGAGTTCGATCGTGAAGTTACGCGGGACCTTGCTGGTCCTTGCCTGCATTGCCCTGTTGCTCACGGCCGTGTTGGTCGGGCCGAGCCTGCGCGGCGCCGAGGGCAGCTTCATTGTTTGGCAATTGCGGGTGCCGCGCGTGCTCGTGGGCGTGCTCGTGGGCGGCACCCTGGCCCTCGTGGGCGCGGTATTTCAGGCCTTATTTCAAAATCCTCTAGCCACGTCGGACACCGTCGGCACGACGGCGGGCGCCACCGTGGGCGCCCTAGCAGCGCTGGCCTTTGACAGCTCACGCGCGGTGCAGGGGTTGCCCCTCGTCACGGTCTGCGCGTTCATCGGCGCGCTCGGCGCGAGCCTCTTAGTGGCGAGCTTCGCCTCGTCACGCCGAGCTCATTCGAGTGACGTGCTGCTCGCGGGCATCGCGGTCACCCTCGCCACTAGCGCCTTCGCGTCAGGCATTCAATACGTCTCCGACAGCCGCGCGCTGTTCGCCGCAACGCAATGGTCGCTCGGCCAATTGCCGCAAGTGGGCTACCGCGGCGTGCTCCTGCTCTTGCCGATCTGCGCGCTGTCGTGTGGGCTGCTGCTGCTGCTCACGCGACCGCTACAGGCCTTCGCGCTCGGTGAGGATCTCGCGCACAGCCAGGGCGTCAATGTGCCGCGCCTGCGCTTTCTCGCGCTCGGCCTGGGCTCGCTCGGCGTAGCCGCCTGCGTGGCTTGGTGCGGGCCGATCGCCTTTGTTGGGCTGATCGTGCCGCATTTGGTGCGCCGCTTGCTCGGCTCCAGCTACCGCGTACTGCTGCCGATGTCGCTGTGCCTTGGCGGCGCCGTGCTGGTGAGCTGTGACCTTATCGCGCGGGTCATCGTGCCGGGCCGCGAATTGCCGGTCGGCATCGTCACCGCGGCCCTCGGCGCGCCGGCCCTCGTGTTGCTGGTAGCGCGCGCGCGGCGTTGACCGCGCGCGCATCCGAAACTCACTTCTCGAACACTTGCGCCGCAGCCACGCCAGAGCCACTCGCGCTCTGCACGGAGACTTTGACGGCCACGGGCAGGGGCAGGGCCCACTTGTAGCAAGTCGGCTTCTTGCCGAGCACCGCGACGGTGCCGCTATCTTGATCGGTCGCCAAGACCGGCGCCATGCCGGGAATGATGGTGACGGCCAGGAACTGCACGTTCAGCTCGGCAATCGGCGGCATGCCGAGCGCGACGACGCTGTAGCACTTGTTCGGCTGGAGCATGATCTGCGCCTCGAGCGGAGCGCCCGGAGCGACATTGCCGATCATGGCGGCATTGAGCGGCTTCGAGCCGGCGACGACTTCCGACGCGCCGAGCTTGGTCAGCATCGGCGTGATCGCAGCGGCGACCGCCGGGTCCGTCGTGGCAACGGGCGGCGGAGTCGTCGCAGCCGTGACCGTGGGCGCCGTAGTCGCGCCCGCGCCCGCAACACCAGCCATGCCTCCACCGCCTGCGCCACCCGGCATGCCAGCCTGGTAGGAAGTGGCGGGCGGCACGTCGTCCGACTTCTTACAGCCAACGGCAGCGATCAAAACAAAGGGCAAGCAGAGCAGCAGGTTCTTGTGCGTCATGGGGATGTAAAGCTCCTAGGGGTATCCGATAGTCGACGCGCGGGAAGGTACTCCGCTCTGCAACGACCCTCAATACCGCGCTAGACTCGAAGTCATGCGTTTCGCGCTGATCTCGGACGAGCACTTCGGTCCAACCGCCTACTTTCAAGGCAAGTTGCGCAAACTGACGGCGCACGCGGGCGAGTTCTGTAAAGCCTTCGTGAAACGCATGAATAGTGAGGTTCACCCCGACGCCGTGGTCAACCTGGGTGATGTAATCGAGGACGAATCGCGCACGAAAGACCTCGAGCACTACGGGCAATTCATCGACATCCTGAGCGGGCTCCAGTGCCCGGTCTTGCACGTCGCGGGTAATCACGACCAAGTCAACCTGAACGACGCGGACTTGTGCACGCTCTGGGGCCACGCGGGTCCGCTGCATTACAGCCGCGACATCGCCGGCGTGCACTTCAGCGTCCTGCGCACGATCGAAGTAACGGACGTCGCGATTCACTTACCCGAAGAGCAGATCGGGTGGCTCGAGCAGGATCTGGCGCAGACAGAGCTACCCAGCGTCGTGCTCATGCATCACCCCGCGAGTGAGATGCGGCTTGACGGCAATCGCTGGTTCGAGAAGCGCCCCAACGTGTGTCGCGTGGCGGAGCGCCGTGAATTGCAGCGCGTGGTGAGCGCTGCGCCGCGTGTGGTCGCGGTATTCAACGGCCACGTACATTGGAATCACTTCGACGTGATCTCCGGCGTGCCGTACATTACGCTGCAAAGCTTAGTCGAAAACCTGGATGACGACGCGCCAGGTCGCGCCGCCGCCGCGCACGCCGTCGTCGACCTGGACGAGCGCCGGCTCGTAGTGCGCGTCGCGGGGGCCGAACCCGTGCGCTATCAGGTCGAGCTGAGGGAACGCGGCTGAGCCTCGGCGCGGCGCACGAACGCCTCACATTGATGCCAAGCGACGGACGCGCCGAGCGCCGTGACCAGCGAGATCCACTGCGAGGTCGACAGTTGCACCACGTTCGGCGCTGCCCGTGCTCCGGGGCGCAACACAAAGTAAGCCAACGCCGGCACAGCGAACGCGCACGCAACCGCTACGCGCCGAAACAGCACGCGTCCGATGCTGCGCGCCGGCCCGTACGCAAACGCGGCCGCCAAGAGCACGAGCAGCGACGGGATCCACACGTGCTCGCGGAAAGCCGGCCCGAAACTGCCGCGTTCGCTGTCGTCGCGCACGATTTCCAGCAAAAAACGCAGCACTCCGTAGCCGAATGTGAACGCCAGAAAGACTTCGCCGCGAAAGCGAGCGTGCCTGCGTAGCTGCCACAAAAGCACCAGCAAAGCGGCGCCCACCAGCGACTCATACAACTCGGTCGGGTGCACGGGCAGGGACGCGCGCGCGCTCACCGACAGCCCGCGCAAGTCCACGTGCTGCAACCACGCGGGGGAACCCGCGCCGTCGAGCACGTCACTCGGCCAGCGCGGGAACGTACCGAGACGCTTCAGCCAAGCCGGCGCACTCGCCGCCAGCGGCTTACCGAAGTCACAGCCAAACAAGTAACATCCGATGCGCGTCAGCATGAGCCCGCTCGCCAAGCTCGGCGCAGCGACGTCCGCCCACGGCAGCAAGGACACGCCACGGCGGCGCAGGTACAGCCAAGAGCCCACGAATCCACCCAAGAACCCGCCGTACGCGACGAGCCCGCCTCGGCGCACCGCGAGCATGTCGAACAGATCGTGGAACTCGCTCGGGTTCGTCAGCACGTACAACGCGCGCGCTCCAACCAGAGCCGCCAGCGCGGTGACGAAGTAGCAATTGGCGAGCAGCTCGCGTGACAACCCTGCGCGTGCGCCGAGCCGGAGCGTGAGGAACCAGCCGACGACGATCGACGTACACAGCATCGCACCGTAGCTGTAGATAGGCAGCGACTCGAGCAGCAGGTGCTGACCGCGGAACATGAAGCCGCCGACGAGTCCGCTCGCGGTCGCGAGCACGCCGATCACGAGCAGGTCGAACGCACCCTTGCGCTGCCCGAACACGGCGAGCATTACTCCCAGCCCGGCCAGCACGAACAGGGCGGGGCCGAGCGGCACGGCCCAAGCGGGTAGGGGAATTTTGAATAGAACGGGATGCATGGCGGGAACCCTAGACCGCCGTGGTAGCATGGCGCGTCGTGCTGCTCCGGCTCTCCGTGTTCACACTGCTGGCGGTTGGGGCCTGTGTGCCCGACGACAAGCCCGGCCACGCGAGTGGCGCGAGCGGCGCCGCCGCAGCCAGCGCCGCGTTCCACGTCGTCGACTCAAACGCAGGCGCGGGCCCCAAGCTAGAGGGTCGCTTCACGGATAGCTTCGAGCGCGGCGACCTCGGGGCTGATTGGAACGTCACCGGCCCTGGCTGGTCGTTGAAAGAAGGCCGGCTATGCGTCGCCGGCGCGCACAATCACCCGGCTTGGCTGCGTCGGCGCCTGCCCGTCAACGCGCGCATCGAGTTCGAGGCCACCAGCGCCTCCTCCGAGGGCGATCTGAAAGCCGAGGCTTGGGGGGACGGCTCCAGCGCAGCCACGGGCGCCTCGTACAGGGACGCCACCAGTTACGTCGTGATTTACGGAGGTTGGAAGAACACGATGCACGTCCTGGCCCGCCTGGACGAACACGCCAAGGACCGCACCGAACTACGCGTCGAGCCCGGGGAAAGCGACCCTCGCGCCCAACCCGTCCTCGCCGACCGCACTTATCGCTTCAAAATAGAGCGAACCGACGGCCAAACCGTCCGTTATTTCGTAGACGATATCGAAATCTTGAGCCTCAAGGACCCCAACCCGCTGACGGGTCAAGGCCACGAACATTTCGGCTTCAATGACTGGCAAGTCCCGGTCTGCTTCGACAACCTGACCATCACCCCCTTGAAGAGCTGAGCCAGTGGAGAACGCGGAGGTCGAAGTCGCGCTGGAAGAGCTCGAGAATCGCCTCGAGCGTTTGCGCGCGCTGTACGAGCAGTACTTCATGGGCATCGAGCGCATCGAGCCGCAGATCCCGCGCAAAGACGTGGACCGCCGCATCTACGTGCTGCGCCGCGAGAAGATTCGCAACACTGCCAAGCGCTTCAAGCTGCAGACGATCATCTCGCGCTACAACACGTTCCAACAGTATTGGCAGCGCATCTGCCGCGAGATCGAGAACGGCACGTACAAGCGCCACGTGATCCGCGCCGAGCGCATCGCGCCCGGAAAAATGCTCACCATCGCCGCGCGCAAGCGGCTCGGCAAAGCGGCGCTCGACGCCATGGGCACCGACGCCGCGCCAGAACCCGCCCCCGCGAGTGTGGCGCCACCGAGCGCGCCGCCGGTTGCCGAATCCGCGCCGCTGCCCATCCCGTCCCCGGTACCTCGTCCGGGGATGCCGAGTCTACTCGGCAAAGCGCCGCCAAAGCCGGGGGCGCGCCCACCGCCAAAGCCGGGCATGCCGGGCGTGAACGCGCCCGCGCCTGCCGCCGTTCAGGCTGCACCCCCGACCCCTGCCGCCGTCGCGAGTCCCGCCGTTCCCGCCCCGCCGCCAGCACGCGCACCAGCCCCCTCTGCGTTCGATATCGATTTGGATTTCTTGGGCGACTGGGATCCTAGCGCCACCCCAGCAAAGCCGAAGCGAGCACCAGACGTCCCCGGGCAACCCTTCGGGCGCGCGCTCAACCAGCGCCTCGGCGCAGCCCCGGCGCCACCCACCGCCGCGGCACCCAAACCCGCACTTGCTCGCCCTGCCACGCCACTCGCAAAGCCACTCACGGCAGCCGGGGCTCCGGCTGCAGGCGCGCCGTTGGTCGCGCCGCCGTTCGTTTCGTCGCGACCGCCGCCAGCGCCACTGCCAGCCGGCGCGCGCCCGGCGCTGCTAGCGCGCCTCGCGCCCGCAGCGCCGTCCGTCGTTGTCGCGAAGCCACCAGCACCGGCGGCCCCCTCAGCACCCGCCGTTGCTGCGAAGCCCTTGCCAGCGCCACTCGGAGCCAAAGCGCTCGGCGCGCCGATCCCCGCTCAGTCGGCGACGCCCAGCGCCGCGAAACCCGTCGCTCCAATCGCCATCAGACCGCCTGCCGCGCCTCCGCTCGCGGCAGCCAAACCCGCCGCGCCGCCGGCGGCGCAACCGGCAGCGCCGAAACCCGCCGCGGCACCGGCAACACCTCCCGATGATCGCGTACGCGAACTGCACGCGCGCCTCGTGGAGGCCAAGCGCCAAACTCAGGACGCCAACGCGGTATCCATGGAAGGCCTCGCCAAGTCGATGAAGGCCACCGAAGCAAAGCTGCGCGAGCAACACAAGAACCGGAAGATCGACTTCGACATCGTGATCAAAGACGGCAAAGCCGTCCTCAAGCCGATCGTGCGCTGAGCGTTGCGAGCTGAGAACGACCGCGCCGCTTGGCGCTTTTCGCAGCAGTTGAACCAGTAGCTCCCGGCGAACGCCCCTCAATTCAGAGATGGACGCGCTTTGGCCAGGGCTCCGCGCTTGGCGCGCCCGCGCACGGTGTGGGTGTAGGCCCTACACCTCGGCTCATTCAAGTCAATTGATGGGGCTGCTGCGGTCGCTCTGGCGCTGCACCGAGGAGCGCGGCCCTTCGATGTACACCTCGCTCTCGCAGAAGACGATCGTACAGGCGCTATTTCCCGCTTCGCGCATGCGCGCACAAAGCTCGGAGAGCTCGGCATCCGAATCGACCACGTCGCCTTCGACAGGCTGACGAGTCGACTGGTCGTACCGACAGTTATCGATTGCTACCCAACGGCCCTTGTACTCATTCGAGCGACAGAACTCAGGCCAGGTCATCCGTGTCGACATGCTTGGGGGTCTTACTT
>JBDTJC010000060.1:0-4261 GCA_039936055.1 Polyangiaceae bacterium
GTTGGGGTTGGGGAGCGGGAGCGGGAGCGGCAGCGGCAGCGGCAGCGGCAGCGGCAGCGGCAGCGGCAGCGGCAGCGGCAGCGGGAGCGGCAGCGGCAGCGGCTTCACCCCTTCGGGTATCACGAAGCGCGTCGGGCAAGGCCGAGCCGGGGCCGCGCTCGAGCGCTGCCTGGGGTCGGTCTCGGACAGAATCCGGTATTTGGGTTTGGGTGCGGGGGCTTGGCCCTCTGGTTTTGGCTTTGCAGCGGCTAACGCACGAGGCGGCTGAGTATGTTTTTGGTGCGGATGCCGAGCGCGACGACGGCCTGCACGTCGCTCGCAGAGCACGCGCCCAGGGCACCGGCGATCTCGACGGCGGCGCAAGCCTCCACAGCACTCGCAGAGCGCGATGGCGTACGCGCGGCCCTTGTCAGCGCGTGTTTGCCGGGCAGCGCCTTCCGCACAATTGAGCGCGCAAGATGCGGCGGATTTCCGCGCCTGGGCGCGGAGCTGCGCATCGGCGATGCGCGTTTTGGCGACGAGCTTCACGAGCGAAAGACATAGCTCGTACGCGAACAGCTTGTGATGAGGGAGTGTAGTGGCCGGAGTTGGGGTTTGACTCATGCCCACTCTCACCCCTTCGGGTGTTCCGAAGCGGCTCGCGCAGGATCCGTGACGGCGCCCCACCGCATTTCGACTCTCACCGTCGGCGCCGGCACGGAGCGTGCGCGTCTCGCATGAGTCAGACCCCAACTCCAGCCACGATCGGTAGCTCAATTGGGCCCGCTCGCGCTGCCGCTCCCGAGCCCGAATCCCGCGCCGAACCCGTCCCAAGGGCGGGCAGGCGCGGCCGCTGCCACGACCTCCGAGTCACTCGGTGGCCCAGCGCAACCAGCTCGGCTAGCGCGCCCTTTTCCTAGTGGCCCCCCAACCCCATCCCACTTGCTCCTGCGAATTTGTGTCCCTCCGAACCCGATCCCAAGATCTCTCCCGGGCCCCTCCCGATCAACCGCTCCCCATCCCGCCCCGGTCCCTTCTCCAATCAAGGCTGGGGGGAAACGGTCGGTGATCCAGAAGTACCCGCGGCACGGGCGGGGCGGCCACGTACAGCGACCGCAAAATCACGCTGCTGACGGTTTTTCCGAGCTGAGCCAACGGGCATGTCCGATTTCTGACTGCTGCCGGGGGGCTCGTTCGACTCTGAGTTCATGCGGACCTCTACCTTTCTGCGCGCTACGTCGATCACGCTCACGGCGGCCAGCATCGCGACGCTTTCGGCTAGCGCCCACGCGACGATCGTCTTCAACACCGGCGGCTCATGGACCAACGTCTCCACTGGCAGCGTGACGAACGTGGGCACCGCTGTCGGCGTCAACGCCAAGAGCATCAGCGTGGCGCACTCCACATTACAGGGCTACCCGTAACTCAGGGCTCTTATCAGGCAACGCCCTGGAGCAGGGCTGGTTTGGTGAGGCCTCACGCTGCTGCGTCACTCGACTCCGGTAAGCTTCCGCAATCGCGCTGCGTACGGGAGACCGCCCTTAGCGCCGAGGGCCGCCCGCGCGACTGCACGTGCCTCGGCGGAGCGACCCGCTTGCACCAAGGCTTGCACTCGTAACAGCGTCGCTTCAGCGTCAAGGGACCGGGCGCTCAGTTGATCGTGACGGTCGAGCAACGCCAGGGCTGTGCTTGAATTGCCTTGCTTGAGCACAGTTCGCGCCGAGTCGAGCAATGCGACTTCGCTGTCGAGGAGGTCAGCGCTCGTGGCGTTGCCCGGCGCGTTCGGTACGATTGATTCTGGGGCAAGCGACTGAGCGGCGCGAACCGGCGACAGAACCGCTGCGCCCGAAACTGATTTGGGGGCGGGCAGCGTAATGGCCGCAGCGGAGCCGCCGGGCCGCGGCGCGGGCTTTGCCGTCGGGGTCGCGGGCAAGGGCGACACCTCCGCCGCGCCCCCCTCCTGCGTCGCACCGGTAGGTAGCAAGTTCGACTTGGGGAGTGCCGCGCTCACTGGTGGACCGCTTCTCTGCGTGACTTTCGCCCGTGACGCCGCGGGCGCGTGCAGCACGAAGGGCGACAGCGCAATGCCTCCAAGTAAAACTCCCACGCCGCTCCACTTTGCGAGTACGGGCCACGCAGAAGCGCGAAGCGCGCGCGACGCCGCGGCAGCGGCCGCGCGCGCTGAACCAAAGCCAGCCACACCGATGCCCAACGTATGCGCGGCACGGCTGACCGTTCGCGGCGAGGGTTGATCGCGCAAGCCGGATTCGAGCACACTTCGAAGCTCCGCGCCTGGCGCGTCGTCGAGTAGACGGCGGAGGTCGTCGCTCACCGTGCACCTGGGGCGCGACTAGCTTCTAAGAAAATCGCCCGCGCGCGGCGTAGGCGCGTCTTGATCGTTCCAATGGGCAATTCGCAGAGCTCGCCGATCTCAGCGAGCGTCAGGCCTTCCAGCTCGAACAACACGAACGGCCCGCGCAGCTCGCTAGACAAAGCCGACAGCCACTCATCGAGCTTTTCTCGACGTTGCTTCCACTCAAGCAGATCTTCGGGACTTTGCCCGGCCTCGCCCTTCGGTTCCTCGTCTGACGGCGGCTCTTCGCGACGCCTGCTCTGCGCGCGGCGCGCGTTGGACGCAGTGCGGACAGCGACGCCCATCAAGAACGCGCGCTCTTTGTCTGGAGCAACGTTTAGCAAGCGTTGACTGGCGATCAGGAAGACGTGCTGAGCGGCGTCGTCGACTGCGCCCGGATGCACCCCGAGGCGCCGCAGCGTTCGCCAAACCCAGGCGTAGTGTTCGCCGAACAATCGCGCGAAGCGCGCGGGGTCCGCTGCGTCGGGAAGGGCAGCGGCCGCGAGGGCGGGCTCGGTTGTGAACATCGACGTCACGCTAAGCGAACTATAGTCCATCTGGGCTTTGCGCGAGTGGGTCGCGTGTGGGCACGAATGGCGAGCATAGGCCGTCGGTCAGTGCGGCGCAGTGTGCCAACGTCATCCTCCAACCAACACATTCAAACCACCGCAGCCGGCCAGCAGCGGGATGCGATGCACGGTCTCGTTAGGGCCAAAATAGAAGCGATCCCGCGCCAGCGGTAGGAGCGCTCCTAGCTCCAGTTGCACGTGCATCCAAGGCAGTACCTGGAGCCCCGCGTCGACGAAGCCGCCTGGGCCCAGCCAATCAGCGGACCTCGATTGCGCTGCCAACGTGTGCGAACCAGTACCCCGAAGGCGCCCCCAATCGAAACTCACGCAGCCACTCAACACAACGCCAACGCGAATCTGGTACGGGCAACTTGCGACGCGCAACCCGAGTAGGTCAAAGTCCGCCGAACCCGCCCGGGCAGTCGTTGAGCCGTGGGCGTGAACGCCCGCCAACCGAACGTGGGGCGAAAAGCCCGTGTCACGACCGCGCCTCAGTTCCAGGAACAAGCCCTCACTGAGCGACGGGCTTGGTGCGATACCGCCCGCCAAACCCATGCTCGCTCCCGCCGCCCACCGAACGGCGAGCGACCTCGGCATTGATGCAGGGCTGACCGAAACTGTGCGCGGGGACTCGGTTTTGGCCGAGCCTTCCGTGATGGCAGCCGAAGATTCAGCGTCGGGATCGATGGCCATTGCGAGAATCAGTGCCAATGCGCGCACCACCTCGGCACACTCGGTTGCTTCAACTTCGCGGTGTGTGGTGCCCTCGCTACCGTCCATGTCGATGATCCCGTGTTGACGGGCGCCGGTCGTCTCTACTTTGATTTGCGCGTGCACTTCGTGCAGCCCGCCCAGCTCGTACTCGGCGCTTGGTGCGCGCCGTCGAACCTCAGCCAGCAGCTCGCGCTCACTCGGACACGAAGCGCTGCCCTGATAGTCCACGGTAAACCGCCGTCGTAGCTGTGCGTTCGCGGTACTCGGGCTGAGCACGAATCCGACTACGATTGCCTGGCCAATCCGGAGCATGACTTCGTGATATGTCCGGCTCGCATGGTTTGGATTTTCTATTTGCACAAAACTTTTTGCGACGCGCCCGACATTGCCCCGTGAAAGTGAGGCACCTCGGATGAGATTTTTCGACGTACGCAGCGCGCTTGGCGCTATTTCCATTGCGTTCATGGGCTGTTCGAGCTCCAACCATCTGCTCGGCGAAGGTGGAACCAACGGCGGGGGCAACGGGAGCTCCGCGGGTGAAACCAGCCTTGCCGGCGATTCCGGCTTCGCCGGGGACGCCGACGGCGGCGCGGGCGGCTCACGCGCCGGTGGCGCGGGCGCGGGCGGCGCGGGCGGCTCAGGCGCG
>JBDTJC010000061.1:0-23716 GCA_039936055.1 Polyangiaceae bacterium
GCCAACGTCGAGGTCAACACCAACCAAGACACCTTCACCGTGGGCACCGGGGTCGGCCAATTCGACCTCAACGCGGTGCTGACCCACGAGTTGGGCCATTTCCTCGGCCTCTCGCACAGCTCACACAACGAGGCGACGATGTTCTCCGCCTACGACGCTGGCATGGTCACGCTCTCGAAGGACGACGAAGCCGCGATCTGCGCCTCGCTCCCGCCGGACCGCAGCCCCACGACGGATTCGTACACGCCGCGTCATGGCTGGTCGAGCGAGTGCGCGGGACCAGAAGCGAGCGGCTGCGCGACCGCCGTGGGCGGCAACTCGGAGCGCAGCTCGTTGCTCGGGCTGTGGGCGTTTGCTCTGGGGCTCGCCGCATGGGGCGGGCGCGCCCGGCTTAAGCGCAGGGGCTAGGCGTTCGCGCTGGGCGCTGGCGCTTCAGCGCTCAGCCCTGCGGCGCGAATCAAAGCCACATCCGCGTCCGTATCCGGGTTCGGCGTGGTCAACAGCTTGTCGCCGTAGAAGATGCTGTTGGCGCCGGCGTACAGGCACAAAAGCTGGGCTTCACGCGGCAAATCCGTGCGGCCCGCGCTGAGGCGCACTTTGGAGCGCGGCATCAGGATACGCGCGGTAGCGATCATGCGCACGAGCTCCAACGGGTCGATGGGCGGCAGCGCGGCGAGCGGCGTGCCTTCCACGCGAACCAAGGCGTTCACCGGCACACTTTCGGGGTGCGGGTCGAGGCGGGCGAGCTCCAAGAGCATGCCGCAGCGATCGTTGATGCTTTCACCCATGCCGATGATGCCGCCCGAACACACCGTGATGCCGGCGTTGCGCACGTTCTTCAACGTGTTCAGGCGGTCATCGTAGGTGCGCGTCGAGATGATCGATTTGTAGTTGTCGCGCGAAGTGTCCAGGTTGTGGTTGTACGCGTCCAAACCGGCCTCTTTGAGCTTGGCGGCTTGGCCTTCGTTCAGCATCCCGAGCGTCACGCACGCCTCCAGGCCCATGCCCTTCACGCCGCGCACCATGTCCAGCACGCGGTCGAACGCCGGACCGTCTTTCACTTCACGCCACGCGGCTCCCATGCAGAAGCGCGTCGCGCCGTGCTCTTTGGCAGCGCGCGCAGCGCTCAGCACTTCATCCACCTTGAGCATGGCCTCGCCTTTGACGGCGGTGTCATGCTTGGACGATTGCGGGCAGTACGCGCAATCCTCCGGGCAACCACCGGTCTTCACGCTGAGCAGAGTGCACAACTGCACCTTCTCTTTTTGGTGAAAGGACAGATGCACCGCGCGTGCTCGGTCCACGAGCTCGAACAACGGGAGATCATGCAGGGCGCGGATCTCTTCCAGGGTCCAGTCGTGACGGAGGTGCGTGGTCGATTCAGCCATATCGGCGCCGGTCTTAGCTTCAACCGCGCGAGGAGTCCAGATTGAGCGCAGCTGAAGGCGGAATCGCCGTGCGTCACGCGTTTCGCAGCGGCTCGTCTTTCAGCAGTGAAACGCGCGGCGCGGCGCTAAAAGCCCAGCGCGGCGCGCCCCACCTCGCGGTCGACTACGCCGCTGTGAACCAGCGCTTTGACATGCGAATCGAAGGTCTGCATCCCGTACATCGCCTGCCCCTGGTCCATGAGCTCTTTCAGCGGCGGGTTGCCGAGCGGGCGCTTGATGGTTTCACGTACGGAACCGGTCGAGATCAGAACTTCCGCCGCGAGCGCCATGCCCTGGCCATCCGCGCGCGGCAACAAGCGCTGCGCGATGATGCCTTGCAGCGAGTCACCCAGGCGTTCCCGTAGATCTTCCGCGTTGCCCTCGCTGAGCGCGATGATGCGGTTCATGGTGCGCGACACGTCCGGCGTGTGCAACGTGGACAGCACTAAGTGGCCGGTCTCCGCGGCCTTGAGCGCGATCTCCATGGTCTCTGCGTCGCGAATCTCACCGAGTTGAATCACGTCCGGATCTTGACGCAGCGCTGCGCGCAGCGCGCTGGCGAAGCTCTTCGTGTCGTAGCCGATCTCGCGCTGGCTCACCGAACACTTGTCGTCCGTGTAAATGTACTCGATGGGATCTTCGATCGTGACGATGTGGCGCGCAGTGTTGTGATTCATGTAGTCGAGCATCGCGGCCAGCGTGCTCGTTTTACCGTTGCCTGCGGCGCCCACGCACAGCACGAGGCCGCGGTCCTTTTCCGCGAGCATGCGACACGCTGCCGGAGCGCCCAGCTTTTCCAAGGACGGAACTTCATGCGGAATGACGCGCATGACAACGGCCAAGGTAGCTCGCTGCCGATACACGTTCACCCGGAAGCGGCCCAAACCGAAGACCTCGTACGAAGTGTCGTACTCGCGCAGCGCGGCGAGGTTTTGCAAGATTTCCGGATCGCGGATCAGGTGCCGTACTACGGCTTCGGTATCTTCCGGGCGGATCTTGTCGACGCGAAAGAACACCAGCGCGCCGCGCACGCGCGCGCCTGGCGGCTGCCCGACCTTGAGGTGAACATCCCGCGCGCCAGCCGCCTTCGCCTTGTGCAGGAGCTGATGGAGGTATGCCTCGGAGGCGTACGGGTTCTGCGGAAGCGCCGACGAGAGACTGACCACCCCTCATCATAACCCGCCTCGGGGCAGCGCGTTCTAGGCGCTTTTTACGCCAAAAACGCGCTCGCAGGCCGCGCGGTCGCTGCGCGACCGTCAGTTGTAACCTCGGCAACCGCTGAAGGCGCGCTTATCCCACTCGTTTGTGGCGATAAGTTGACCCATTCGGCCGCGCCCCGATAGAGACTGAACATGGCTAAGATTCGCGTCGAGGGACACCTTCTCGAGGACCGCAATGTGATGGTGTGCTCCGGGGAGACGCCTGAGGACGCTTCTTGGGTTCGAGACTCGGACACCGGCCACGTCTTCGTGGTGCTCGAGCACATCCCGCATGAGGACGTACGCGGACAACCGAACGCCAACCCGCGTTGCTTCGGGCTCCGGGTATGGAACGCGACCGCTCCGCTACCTAGCGTCGGACGCGTACTGGAAGTTGCGTAGCTCCTCTTCGCGCGCGGCGTGTGCGCCTACGAGGACGGGTACGCAGCGACGGACGGCCTGAATAACCGCGTGATTTGATTCAGCGTCACGTGAGCGCTTGAAGCGGTGCGCTCGGCGCCTCGTTTTCCAACGAGGCGAAGCGCTGATGGTGTCCAGGGTCAGAATTGAACTGACGACACGTGGATTTTCAACGCGCAAACGCCGCGCCGAGTTTTCACGATTGGGCAGGAATTCTGCACGTTCGTTAGTTGGTGAGCTTGCCGAATCGTGTGAGCTAAGTCCACTGGGGACAGTTTCGGGGACAGTCCCTGGCCATACCCTGCCTGGACGCGAAGCGCGCGCAGCGCGAGCGGAACCGGTAGGCTGTTAGACGTGGCAAAGCCGACGAAAAGGCCGCGGTTTCCGGTCCGGACGCCGTGGGGTCAGCCGACGGACGAACAGCGCCTACGAGCGCTCGATGAGATGTTAGCCCATCCCGAGGGCGCCGTGCGTCGAGCAGCGTTGGAGGCAATCGACCGCGTCATGAAAGCGCCGAAGGCGCCCTCCGTCGCCGAGCAGCAGGCCTCAATTGTGCGCGTCCTTCTGACCGTCGGGGCGATGAACCGCGCCGGCTTCAATGTATCGGCTGCGGGTTTGCTTGCCGACGATTTCAGCGGCATCGGGAAGCACATGCGAGCCCTCGGTCTGTCGCGCGTCGGCCAGGAGACACTCGAATCCGCCGCGCAAGCGGTGACACGCGGTCGCGGAAAGCCTGCAGTTGGCGCCATGAAAGGCGAGCGTGCGACCGCGCTGCGCAAGGTTCTGAACGAACTCGGAGTGCCGATTCAGTCGGACGCGGCACTCAAAAAACTGATTGAGCGCCACGCAAAGGTTGATGCCGAAGACTGGCGACTCGGCGGCATCGCAGCAGGGATTCGACCACCCAAATAAATACCGACAGTGCGGCGCAGTGATGTTGTCGTCTATTACAGCCGACGCCCACGTGGTTTTTGCTGGGTATGGCTCATGTCCGACGTGACCTACGGCTCGTAGCCGTACCCCCAGAAATCCGCGAACGCGTCACCTTCCTGGTCCGCGAGCATGGCCCGCTAAACGCGGCGAAGCTCCTCGGCGTCTCGCGCGACCTTGCCGTCCGCGTCACCGCCGGGCTCGAGGTGATGCCTGGCAGCATGGCGCTGTTGCGCGAGGCGATGGGGCGCATCGCAGCATGAGTCTCGACGAAGCGATCCGCGACGCGGTCCGCGCTGCCCTCGTGAGCGAGCTGCCGGCCGCCCTTGCCGGGCTGGTCGAGCAATCGCGACTGGTCCCGCTTCGCGAAGCTGGCGTCTCCTACCGGCTCCTACTTTCGGCTGAGCATGCCGGCGAGCTCAGGATCTACCGGCGCGGACACAGCGCATTTGTCGAGCGGACCGAGCTGGAACGCTGGGTTCTGGCCGCACCCGCCGCGCGCGCAACGTCGACGCCCGCGCCGCGCGACGAGGTCGGCGAGCTGCTCGAGATCGGCGACCGCCGCCGCAAGTCGCGGAAAGGGCGGGCCGCGTGAACGCTTACGACCTCGACAACCCACTGCGGGTCGACAATTGCGATCGCTGCGGCGCGCTGAACTGGCGGGAGTGCATCTGCGACTCGAGCCGGCCTTTCCGGCAACCGACGCAGATCGAGATCGAGCGAGCGCGCGACGAACGTCTGACGCTTGCCGAGCTCAGCGCGGAAGTGAAGTCATGAGCGCGCACCTGCATGCCCCGACGTCGTCGATGCACCGGTGCCTCGTGTGCAAGCTGACGATCGCGGGAATTCCTATCGTGAAACGCTACCGCGGCGAGCGCGCGGAATTGCACCCATTGTGTTGGCAGGAGATCGAGGCCAAGCACCTCGCACGCCGCGCCTTCGCTGAAGGGCGCTTGGTTCGCGTGTTGTCGAGCCTGCCGGAGTTCGCGGTGCTGCCCGACTCGCGGGAATTCAGCGAACGCGTGCAGGAGCCGCGACTTCGCAGCGCCGCCGAACGATACCGCGTTGAGAAACACGGCAACCTCGTCCTGCTCGGGCCGGCCGGGTCCGGGAAAACAATGCTCGCCGCCGCGATCATCAAGCGGTTGTGTGCCGAGGCCGTCGAAGCGTTCATCGCTCCCGCCTCCGACTCGTCGAAGCTGGAGTATGCGACGCGGGTCACTTGGACCACGGCGGCGGACCTGCACAACTCGCGGCGGCAGCATCGGCTGGGCGAAGGCGAAGCCCCGGAGTTCTTGCGCGCAGAGAAAGCGCCGCTGCTGGTGCTCGACGAGGTGGGCCAAGAGATCGCCGACGACCGATGGCTGCTGGAGTTTTTGAACACGCGGTACAACGGCGGTCTGCCGACGATCTCGACGTCGGGGCTAACGCGGCCGGAGCTTGAGAAGCGATACGGCGCCGGCGCGGTTCGTCGGCTCGTCGAGCCAACAGGCCAGTTCCTGGACCTGTTCAGCGCGGCCAGGAGCGGCTCGGGTGAGCGATGACATCGACGACCTCCGCGAAACGCGCCGGCATGTTTTCAGGTCGAGCGTCGACGCCAGCACGAAGCTGGTCGCGCTCGCGCTCCTGGACCACTGGAGCCGCGCCACAGACACCTTTCCGAGCGTCCTGCGCCTCGCGTCCTGGACGTCGCTCAACCGCACCACGGTCATTCGGTGCCTCGGGACTCTCGAAGAGCTCGGAGGCATTCTCGTGACCCGCCGGAACGGGGCGTCCAACCGTTACGCGCTGGGGCAGCTATCGCTGTTACCAGTCGCACCATGCGACCAGTCGGATAATGCGACCGGTCGCACCAGCCGACCCAGACCAGTCGCACCACGCGACCAGACCAGTCGCACCACGCGACCCGAAGTAAGCCAGGAAGTAAGCCAACAAGAAAGCCAGGGAGAGGCGCGCGCACCGCTGCGCAAGCCAAGGAAGCCGCGAGAGCCGGCAGAGCAAGGGCGCGTCGCAAAGTGGCGACGGGTCCCGCAAGCATGGGCCCCCAATGCTGCTCACAGTGAACTCGCCAGCGAATGCCGGGTAAATCTCGACACGGAGCTAGCCAAGTTCCGAGATCACGAGTTCAAAGCCCCAAAAACCGACGCGGACGCGGCCTTTCGCACTTGGCTTCGCAACGCACAGGAGTTTGGCGGATCGCGAGGCGTGATTGTGCAGCGCGGCGGCACGATCCGTGAATCGGCTCCGAGCCTCGACGATGACACCGGGGGCTACGGTGCTTCCAAGGATTGGGCGTGATGAGCAGCAGCACCGTCGTCAAGTCTGCTCAGGCCCGGAACTTTGCGAGCTCGCCTTCGGGTGCGCGCCCGCATCACGCAAGAGCGCGAAGTCTCGCGGCCGGCAACGTCGGGGACAGTTCGTCATCTGTCCCCTGCCCGCCCAAACGCGTGAAATCACACGATAGCGCACAGGATTACGGATCCACGCTTGCCCATCGCTACGCCCACCGGGGGTCGCTTTGACCCTCGAAATGTCACACGGCAAGCCGCGGCCGCGGCCGGCGCGCAAGGATCGCATGCCGAGCAGGGCAGCGTCGGAGCTTGCCGCGCCGTATCGCGACCCGGGCACCGGGCGTTTCGGTGCCGGCAATCCGGGCGGGCGGCTGCGGCAAGTCGCAGCGCTCGGCAAGCTCGAGGCGGCATCGCTGTTGCGGCTTCCTGCTGATAGCGTGACGCCGTTTCTGCGCCCCCACCTGGTCGACGCCCAGCGCTACGTGCAAGCCCTCGTGGAAGGGCTGCCAGCGGCAACGGATGAGCTCATCGCTCTGTGTGGCGACGAGGCCCGTGCTCGGCTCCTTGCGGCGGCGTGTGCTGCTGAGGGGGCACGTCAGGGTTGCGACCCCGAGGCAGCGCGGGCCTGGCGCCAGGAATCGCGGGAGTGGGCGCGAGAGGTTCGGCAAACGTTGCTCACGCGCAAAGCAATCGTGCGGGACACGCCGAAGCCGGCCGATTCACTCGACGCGCACGAAGCCGCCGCCCGCGAGTTCGGCGCGCCGACGCGCACAGACAAGGAGACCACGAAATGACCTCTGGCTCTGCACCCGAAACTCTCCGGGTGCGCACGGACAGTGGCGAACGAGAGCCCTATCGATGCCTCTCGTCGCCGCGATCATCGTTCGAATCGATGAAGAGCCACCCTTGCTTCAGCCAGCAAAACGAAATCGTGAAGCCTGGCTGAACGACGTCACAACGCAAGTCAACCGTAACCCCGAACAAGGAGACCAACCAATGCTGAAGATAATTTCCAAGATGGAGCATGACCTCGCTGTCCCGCTGCCCATGGCGCCCGGCCAGAGGCGCCCGAGAACGCTCCTTATCAAGGGCGCCACGCCGGTCGTGCACGCAACCAAGACCGAGCCCGGGACCCCCTCCAAGCTTGGCGTCACCTATGTCGATTCCATCGACGCTGTGACGCTTGCACGTTTGACCTACCACTATTCGTCTCGTACCGACGGCAACGGCGGCGTCATCAATATCGGTCTCCTGCAGTTCAAGTTTGTCGCCGCGCCGGATCCGGAGGCCGCGTGAGCAGTCGGCGAGCTCGCGGCAAATTGCATCGCATCAGCAGCGCGCACGAGGAACCGGTCGACATCCGAGGCGAGTGTGTGCTGCTCGACTCGGATGAGCTGCACATTGTTCGGATCGATGACGAGCCGTTTATCGTGAAACCCGGCGAGCACGCGTACCTGAATGTGCCGACTTCCGTGCTCAATGTGCTCCGCGAGAAGCACGCTGACTCGATCACGGTGACGGCGCTGTCATGACCTCGCAGCGGCAAACCGATCTCCTTGTGCTGGCGTCACATCTCGTGCGGGGCGTCCACGAATCCACCGTCCGCCAGCGTTGCGATGCGTGCGACATCGAGTTTGCCGATGTTGCGGCGCGCGCTGCGGTTATGCGCATCGACACGATCGATGCGCGCCCCTCGGGTGAAGCGGACGAAGTCCGTCTTGACAGCGGCGTGTTCGTGCCGTCGAAGCCCACTGCACGCGCATTTTGGCAACTCGATCTATCGAAAGCTCGCGCATGGCTCGGCGCAGAGCGATTCACTGAGCTCAAAGACGAGGGGCACACCGATAGCAACTCGTGCCTGGCATCGCAGCATTCTGCGAAGCAAACGCTGATAGCGGCGATCTCCGAGGCGTACCCCGACATGGCCGATCAAGCCGCGACTGAGTCATGGGCGTGGCTCCTCAGTCAGTACAAGGCACTTCCCAATCCCGAACATGAAAGCAAAACCGACATGAAAGATTCGAACGTCGACAAAGAATACCAAGCCGCCAAGGCCAGAGCGAACAGCGCGATCGCCAACGCATGGCGCGACACGCCGACTCGGGCGCGTCTCGATCAACTCGCCATGGACGAAGACACAGACCCCGACGACGTCGACGACGACAACGACGAACCAACGGGCAACGTTCACGAGCGCGCCATGGAGGCCTGGGATGCCTTGCGGGCCAAGGCTGCGGCAGGTCGCTTGACCTCTAGCGATGCCCGGCAAATGGGGCGCCTCGCGCAAGCGATCGCGGACGCCGCAGAGGCTAGCACCGTCGAAAAGACGGACGCGAAGGACGCGGACGGCGAATACGCACAGCAACGCGAGCGCGCGAAAGCGCGCGTGCACAATGCATGGAGGGCCTAATGCAGCAGATCCCCAGCGGATACGATCCGACTTTACCTGTAACGTCCAGCGCGGAGCCGACGCTGCTCGAGACGCTCGATCGACTGAAGAACTGCGGCATCAAGCTCTCGGCGGCTGCGAATCGTGTGCATCAATATCTCCTCGACGAGAAGACGCTTCGTGGTGAGCTCCCAGAGGCGCTCGAACGGCTCGCCGTCATCGAGGAAGAGCGTTTGGAAGCAGAGCGCGCACAGCGCGAGGCCGACGAGCTTGCCCGCACCGTCTTTTCGAGCACCGCGCCGTCGTCGCCGAGCGACGCACTCGTCCTTGGAGATCCTGAGGGCTTCACTACGTCGACGGGGTACGATCTCGCAGGGTGCGATCTCCCCGGTGGCAAGCAGTTCGTGTTCACGCCCGAGCAACAGATCCATTTCTTGTCTGCCGAGCACGCAGATCTCTATCGTTCGCAATACAGCGGCGGCCGGTTGCCCGGGCTGAGCTTCGATCGGGTTCCCGATGACCTGCTTCAAGCGCTCAGCAATTCAGGCAAATTCCTCCGCCAAGTCCTCTCGCAGCGGAACGGACCGGGACTCATCCCGACTGACGTCGACGACGTGGCGGTCAACATCGAAGCGATGCTGCGCTTCGCCAGCGATGTCGTAGAGTGTTGCGACGCTGGCGCCGTCCTGCGGCAATGGCTGGACGGCGCGGAGGCCGGGGCCGCCGACGACCCAGAGGCGTTGCATTATGAGGCGTTCGCCGCGTGCGTTCGTGCTCGAATAGCGTCGCTCGCGGTCGTGGATGACACCGAGTGGTCGCCCAGTGATCAAGCGGACGGTGACAGCGTACCAAGTTGGGAGTCGCTGACCATGCCGATCGAGCCCGACGACGCCGAGTTGCTAGAGAGCGTGATCCGGAGTTTTCTGCTGGACGTACACACGTGCATCCCGGGTCGCGTCGTTCGCTACAACGCAGCGACGCAAAGCGCCAATATTCAGCCGGTGATCCGAGGTCACGTGCTCGACGGCGACGGCAACAACGTCTTCGAGCTCTTGCCAGTGATTCAGAACGTGTTCGTGCGCTGGGAGCGCGCCGGCGGCTACTACGACCACAAGCCGCTCGCCGGTGATTCCGGGGTGCGCGGAAGCGACGGGTTGCCTAATGGTGATCACGGATGGCTCATCTTCAACGAGTCCGCGATGGCGCGCTGGCGCGCGACCGTGTTCACCGCTCCTGAGTCCGCAGTTACCGGGAAAGAGCGCCTTTCGGGGGTCTTCCCACCCGGCGACATCACTCGGCACTCGATATCGTACCCGTTCTTTTTGCCTGGCGCATGGCCGGACGACCGCCCGTTGCCGGATGCGCCGAGTTCGGGTGAAGCGGTGAGCATTGTGCCGTCGGGCGGCCACCTGCGCGTGAGCAAGGCGGGCGCCGCCGGTGCCGCTGACTTCGTGGCGCTCGCGACGAAAACACACGCGGCGCTCCAAGGCATCCTCGACGCGCTCAACCACGCGGTGCCAGCGACCGGCGCTGCCGACGGAGGCGCCGGGCTACTCACCAGCATCAAGAGCGGCCTGGCCTCGCTTTCGGCCGACGTCGCCGCTACGTCGCTAAAGGCCGACTGAGGCGCGAATGAGCGGCATCACCACCGAAGGCCTGCTCACGAGCCTCGACGGCTTCCGTATCAGCACGGCGACGCCCGTGCAGCGAGCCGGCGCGCGAGTAGCAGACGGACGTCCCCTGGACGATCTGCGCGAGCACCCGGACGTCGTGCAGGCCTTCGGCGGGGCTGAGGCGATCGCCGCGTTGCCTTCGGAGCGAGGCATAAAGCCGCTCGAATTCTACAACGTGGCGTCGCCCAGAACCGCAAAAACTACGGCTGCGTGCGCAAGCGCGATCGTCGCATCGCAGACCGTCGACATGAGCGGACTTGGGCCGGGTGAGATACCGCGCGTTTCCATTTTGAGCCTGAAGCTTGATGTCGCCGACGTGCCGTTTCGTCGGCTGGTCGGCGTGTTCGAAGGCAGCCGAAAGTTGAAACCACTCTTGCTGGGCAAGACCGCCGACGCGATCTCGGTGCGCCACCCAAGCGGGAAACCAATCGAGATCGCGGTCGTCGCTGGCGGCAAGGCTGCCGGCGGGCTCGTCGCGCGTTGGAGCGCGGGCCTGATCGCTGACGAAGCGACCCGCATGTTTGGGGCTTCCGACGGCGCGGTCGCGAACCTGGACGAAGCGCTGAGCGCCATCCGCGAACGCCTGCTGCCCGGCGCGCAGATCCAAGGCATTGGCTCGCCGCATGCACCGTTCGGTCCGATGTACGAGCTCGTTCAACAGTATTTCGGCAAGCCAACGCAGAGCACGGTGGTCATGCGTACCACGGGCCCCGCCGGAAACCCCGGATACTGGACGCCCGAGCGCTTGGAGCGGCTTCGAGAGCGCGACGAGAACGCTTGGCGCATCGTTGCCTTGGGCGAATTCCTCGATCCCGAGAGCGGCTTGCTCAACCCGATCGCCGTTCGAAAGAACACGCGCGAGACACCACTCGAGCTCCCGCCGAAGCTCGGTCAGCGCTACTCGGCGGCCGTCGACCCGAGCGAAGGCAGCGCCACAGGCAACGCTTGGTCGCTCGTCATCGTCGAGGTATCCGATCGCAGCGAAGACGGCAGCAGGGTCTATCGTGTCGCGCTCGCAAGGGAATGGCGTGGTCTCGGGCCGGAGGGAACGCTCGAAGCGATCGCGAAGGAGTGCAAGCGGTACGGCGTGCGCAAAGCTCGCACGGATCAATACGCCGCCGCCGCGAACGCCGCGATCGCGCGACGCTACGGATTGGAGCTCTTCGTCGACCGCACGTCGGTGACGTCTAAGCTCGAGGATTTCACGAACCTCGCTACGCTCGTGCACTCGGATCGCATCGAGCTGGCGCCGGATCGCACCTTTCGCTCCGACCTGCTCGGGGTACGGAAACGCACCACGCAGCAAGGTCAGACGATCGTTTTGCCGAAGACTAAGGACGGTCGGCACTGCGACTTCGCGCCAGCGTTGGCCGCTGCGATCAAAGGTACCGGAACGATCCGCGGGCGCGTGACGATGTCGGAGGCGCTCGGCGCACACGTGCGGCGGGAGAAAACCGCGAAGATGTATCGCGCCGTTGGCCTGGAGCCGCCCACACAATGACTTTGCAGTCGATTCGGACCCCGACTGTCGAGGCGGTCGCGAGTGAATGCCCGCACTCGATGCTCGCGAGGTCGCAGCGGGCTCGACATGAAAAGGGCCTCCTCGCCCAGCTTTCGTGTTGCGATCAACGCGCGGCGTCACGCCCACACCGATACTTCGGATTCTCTGCCGCGCGCACTTCAGTGGCGGATCGAGCGACGAGTGTGGGTGTGGGCGGAAACGCTTTTGGCCGTCAAGCGGGCGACGAGGTATTGTCTCCAGATGGCCAAGGAGAACATCGAGCTGCATCTGACCGGCCCACAAAAGGGGCCACCAAGCGCGGACGACATCCTTCAGCTGTACAGAAACCTCACCGGGCGAGAGCCAACCGTCGCGGAGGCGACCGAGGTGCGGGCCATGATCGCCGAGCAACTCGCCCAGGATGCCGCGACCAACGGAGACCCTTAGGGTGGCTTCACCGAACAGGTACCCCAGAATCGATCCCGGAAAGCTCACACCAGAGCAGCGCGTACTTTGGGACGAGCTGGATATGTCAACGACCCCGGTTCCGTCGGGCGATCAAACCTCGCAGCAGGTTCGCAACCTGGTCGAAGACCAATTTAGGTACGCTTGCGCGCTCGACGGAATGCCGCTCGACGAGCGCACGGCTACATCTTGAGCGTCATGCTAACAAGGTCAGGACGACCGCGCGTCGCGTAATCCCAGGATCAGGGCGCCAAGACGCAGTCATCGAGAATAGGGGCGCCGATCACCATCCCCGCGCCGGTGCAAATCAACGAAACGCTGTCGCCCTTGTTCATCTCGGCCAGCTTGATCGGGTCCAAGCCCTTTGCGGTGACCGACTCAAACTGGTTGCTGCTCGCAAGGCTCAGGAACGCGTGGTCGAACACGTCTTTGCTGATCGCTGCGACCGTTCCCGTCACTGCGAGTTTGCGCTTCTTGTACTTGTTGTCCGCAGCAACTTCGTTCGCTTGGTAGGCCGTGAGGAGAGCAGCGGCCGACACCTTCACCGGCCGATCTGCGACGGCCTTGGCCATGGCGTCGGTTGCGGTGAAGGTCCCTTTCCCTTCTTCGCAGGCCCTTTTTTCCGAGAGAGCGATATCCACGTCATAGGCCGTGGTCGTCATCGTGCCAAAGGCGGCAAAAAGGGTGCACGTAGAGAGCACCCCGTCGATTGGACAGGCATCAACGTTCGCGTATAGCACGCGTTTGGTGGCGTTCTTGCTGATCTTCTTTTGGAACCCCGCTAGGACCCCATCGATGGTCTCGCCTTTTTTCAGGGGAGTCTTCGCCGAGTTCAGCGTTACTTGGACGCACTCCAAAGGAGTTCCGGCTCTCGCCAGGGTTTCGAGCATCGTAAACGATGGCCCCGCCGGAACAGCAGGCGTCGGCGCGACTGCCGGAGTCGCGGCCACTGTCGACGCGGCGACAATAGGCGCGGAAACTGGCACGGACTTTCCCGCCGTCTTGTCGCTGCTCAGCGCGTGGGAGCACATGCGGAACGCGACCAGCACCAGGACGCCGGCGACCGCCATCGTGAACCAGCTATTGCCTCCGACCGGACGCGATACGCCACAGTTCGGGCACGTCTTCGCGGACTTCGAAATATCGTGTTTGCACTCTCTGCACTTCGTTAAAGCCATGAGCCTCTCCTACATCGGCAGTGCGCTTGATAACGAGCTTGAACCGATCCGCGCAGGCTCGCCGACTCCGACGCACCCGTCAACCAAGGGACCACCATGCCGCTCAGGTCATGAGGTGTGGGGAGATCAAGCTCGTCCGCAAAGAGCGACACCGCGTGCGCGACGGGTCAACGTTGGCTCGGCTAGAACCAATTTTGGGCTCTCCTGCACGTTTAGTGGGCGCATGAAACGCATCGCCTGTCAGGTCGAGGCCGTCGTCGGGATTGGGTAGCGTCTGCGCGGGGCGACGTCGATTCCAGAGAAGCACAGGTGAATGAGAGCAATCACACTGGAGGGGTCAGCGAAGCCATACGACCTTCGGGTGATGGTTCGAATCTTCCCATTGTTGCCTTCGATGCGTCCGTTAGAAAGTCGCGTGGCGACGTAGCCGACAATGCCCTCCATGTGCTTGGAGATGGTCCGAGCGACCTTCGCAAACGGCTCTAGCCTCGAGCGCGCGGCCCAATCAACCCACTCGGCAAGCTTTCGACGCGCGACGTTGACCTGGCGGCCGTCGAGGATAGCGGCAAGCGTCTCCTTGAGCAGGTACGCTCGATAGAGCGGTTGATTACGCTCCTGGACGAGCGCCACTTTCTCGGTCTCGAGCGCCGTCAGGTTCCATGGGCTTTTCTGCAACGGAAAGCGGGTCTGCTTCAGCTCGTTGGCCTCGGGCGTTCCTTTCAACTCGCGCACTTCGGCGCGACGGACCTGGTCGAGAGCGTCGTGGGCGAGGCGCTGTACGTGAAAGCGATCAAATACCAGCCGTGCTTGGGGCGCCATCGACTCCACGGCGCTGATGTACGCGGCCGACATGTCAATCGTCACCACCTCGAGTTTCCCCGCGCGCTGCGCGCCCAGCGCCTCGAAGAAGCTCTTCAGCGTGGCGGCGTTCTTGCCGGGCGCGGCCCACACGATGTTGCCCGTGAGGTGATCAGTCACGACGGTGATGTACTGGTGATGCTTGCGGACACTCAGCTCATCGATGCCGATGTGAGTCAGGCCGTCCAACTCGTTCTTGGGACCAAGGCGAGCCACGACGCGCTGGATGATGTTGCCCACCGAGCGCCACGCAATCCCCATCGTTTTCGAGACGGTCGTCTTGTCCGTGCCCTGGGCGAAGTACGCCACCAGCTCATCAAACATGCGCGTAAACGGCGACATCGGTTCCGCCCATGGAACCAACTCGGTCGTCACGCCGCAACTTGCGCAGTCGACTCGACGCATGCCATAGCGGAGCACCACGTGAAGTCCGATCATATCGACATGCCGCCATCGCCGCGCGCGCTGGTCGTAGCCATTGGAACACCGTGCTCCGCAGCGCCCGCAGTATGGCGTCCGAGCCGCCGGCTCGACGTCGACCAGTAGCTCAGTGGCCGTAAATTCAAAGCCTATGATGCGAGTTTGCTTCAAACCAAGTAGCTGCAGGAGTAGAGTCGTTGTGCGCATGGACGATGGGCCTTCTGGTTGGGGTAGTTACCGCCAGTTTCCCCTTCGTTCCGTGCGCGCTCAAACGCCTCGCCGTCGCGCCTCCAAATAGCCCATAAAACCGGCCTTTGCGCGCCTTGTGCGTCGCCGCTGCGCCCACTAAACGTGCAGGAGAGCCTCTTCTCGTCGACGGGCGGCACCGCGCCCTTCAGTCGGACAGTGAATGCGCCGTTCATCTGAATGTCCACGTGGCGCATGAGGGGGTACCTGGTAGCTTGCTCAAGCGCCACCTGGGCCTTAGTCGTGGTCGGCGCGAATGGATCCGTGAACGACAGCCCCCCAGGCTGAGTCGCTGCCGGCGTTCGATTGGGGTCGAACGGGTCTGGCCCGAACCCGAGGGCCTTGATGTCCCGCTCGAGGTCGATGATGCCCTGCCCCGGACGGCCGACACTGGCGAAAATGGCATCCCGAACGGCCTCAGCGCGGGCCTTCGACAGCTTCAAATTCGCAGTTCGCGCGTCATCCCGGGCTTTTTCGGGGGTCGACTTTCCCTGCTGCGCCTCTGCCCACTCGGGAGACGTGGTGCCTTGGATATCCATGAAGCCGCCTTGGTATTCCAAGAGCTTGCGCTGAACCGCGAGGCGCGCCTCCAAGAGCTGGTGAGCTTTTTCACTCACGAACGCAGAGTTGATCGGAAACTCAGCGCCTCGCATCAAGAGCGTAGCTGACTGTGATTGATCAATCAGCTTGTCGATGTTAAGCAGTTTGCCATCTGGGCGAATAGTCGGGGTTTCATCTCCGCTCAATACGATGATGGCAACACACAAGCTCAAACGATAAAGCGAAACACTCACCTGTACCGTCGGTACATCTTCCGCTTTGCCGGATTTCAGCGCCTTCTTCCATTTCTCCAGAGCTCCCTTCACCGAGTCGATATCAGGAGTCGTCGCCTTCGGCTTCAGAAAGTCCCCGCTCTTGACCGTGGTCTCGAGAATGGCGGTGGGGATACGGACCGGCAAGGTTATGCTGACCACAGTCGTCGACGATCCGCTCTTGACGCCGATGCCGGGGCTCGCGCTGATGCTGATCCCCGGCAACGCTTGTGCGAAAAACGCCATGCGCGCGAATCGGAAGTCGCCCACTGCGAGATTCAAGAATGTCTTTATCTCGCAATCCGCCACGCTGCCGCTGCCGGAGGGCTTGAAAAACTTCTTACTGAGTGGCTTGAATTCCAATTTAATCCCGACACCGCCGCTCAGCATCACGCCGACGAAGGGCCTCCCGATGAATAGAGGATCGATCTTGCCGAGATCGTCGATCTTGTCGATGGTGAGCACGAAGCCACCCACCGATCCCTTGACCACGATCGCCTCAGCGCTCGCAGCGTCCAGCGCGGTGAAAGAAAGTTTGTACGTGAAGCTGCCCGCCGGTCGAATGCCAAATGCAATAAAGCCAGGGAACCGCGAAGCGCTGGTTTGAAAGAAAACGGCGTAGTCACTCTCTGCTGGCAATGAGCTGGTGTCATTGGTGCGTCCGCGGATGTCGCGGTTCACTATCTCCCCCATTGCAGATTCGAGCGTGTCGAGAATGCTTACGTTTTGGGCTCCGTCGATATTGGAGCTCAGCACCGTCGACGTGCGCGCCATGCCTCGCACTTGCGCAATGAGTTCGTCTGGAATGACACCACCCGAGCTCGCTGCTAAGGGAACCGCGATATTATTGAGCGCGTTGTCGATTTCGATCTCCGCCACGCGTTGCTCGCTCACATTCAGGGCGTCGGTCGCCGCGCGCCAGTGAACGACGGCGGCGATCATCGCCGGGCCAATCATCCCTCGCATCAATTCGCTCAGAATCTTGGGCGGCAGCGGCTCCACGAACTGCGAGCGGAGCCCGCTGCTGATCGCTGCCAAGGTTTTCGCGTCTACGTTGGTAATGTTCGTCGTCAGTGTGTTGTTCAGTAGCGCCTCTAACTCGAAGCTCAGCTTCGGGTGCGAGCTCGCTCGAACGAACACGCTCGGCGTTGCCGCGTCACTGAGCGAGACTGTGATGCTTGGAGCCAGCGCGTCATTTCCCGTGTTGTGGAGTTGTATCCATCCGGCTTGCAACCGCTTGGCAAACTGCGAAGCGGCATCCACCTGGTTGAGCAAATCCGGGTCGTCACCTGCCCCCGGACTGGTAGGACTGGTAAGCGCCACGATGTGGAGGGCGTTGTCCTTCGGCTTCTTCTGCAAGAATTGAAGGCCCCAGGAATGAACGTTCGGCGTGGCTAGAAAGCAGATCCGGCTCTGCGACAGGACCTGGGCCTGTTGGCTGCTGCTGAAAAAAGGCTGCGCGGTATTGGGGTTATTCCCGCCCAAGATTAGGCTCGGCAGTGGGTTGTACCAGCCGACGACAGTGCGCCCGACCTGGTGCACCCAAAGTGTACCGGGAGCGTCGATGTCGTCGGGATCGGCTGGTTTATCGAACGGCGGCAGGCGCTCGACGTAGAGCCCCGTCGGATCGAACGGTGGCACCCGCGACGGTTTGGGGAGCACGCTCTGCAGTCCCGGTGACGGCTGCCCCACGTTCGGTCGCCGACCGTTGTCCGCGTAGCGAATTAACAATGACGATGCGGCGGCACAGTCGACGACATTGAGCTGCGACAGCAGAACTGTCGTGGAATCGCTGGAAAGGAACCGGATTGCAAGCTTTCGATGGCCACCCTTGGTGTGCGTGAAGGTGCTGAAGTCAGGCGTCGCTGGGCCGGCGATGCCGACCGTTTGATACTGAATCGGACTCAGCGGAGCGTTGTTCCCACTGTCGTCGATTCTGGCCATCATTTGCACGCTCAGCTCGAACGCTGGCGCCTGGATCTCCTCTTTGCTGATGACTTGTGAGACGACCCAATTCTCCGTCGAATTATTGGCGTTGGGGTGTTTGCTCATAGAGAGCTGAGCAAGCAGCAACACGCCAGAGCCCGGTTTCACTTCGTGATCCTGGAGTGGCGCGAGGAACGTGCTCTTCGCGCCGTTGAACGTGCCGATGTCGAAATCCCCGTTCCCGTTGGGAACGTCCAGCTGGTGCTGAATGTATTGGTCGAGGTCGTACACGGCCAAGAGGACGTTCCCGCCGTCCGACACAATGCCATCCCCGGACGCACTCAAACCGAAAACGATCTTCATTATGCCATGCTCGAAGTGGGGCATGAGCCCTAGGTCGTGCGGAATGACAGTGAATAGGTGTTTGCTCTGGGGACTGCCGTTGGCCATGTTTTATCCGACGGAAAGAGACTCGAGCCCACCGATGTCTTCGAAAGCGAGGGCGGCGCCACAGCTCTCGTCGGCATCCACGAGGAAACTGATCGCGGTGGCGTTGCCCTGGACGGTGGTCTGCGCAAAGTAATGACCGTTTGCCAGTGGAACTTCGAAGATGCCGAGCGCCGAGGTTGAGGCACCGCCCGCGGCGACCGTGCCGGTGTCGGCATCTATGCGCGCGATCGTTACGGATTGCTGTGCCAGCGCGCCGCCGTTTGGGTCGTACACGTAGAGAGCGACAGGATCCGGAACGGCCGTCAGCTCGTTGGTCGCCTGGCTACACCATTGCGTATACACGGTCGGCTCAGGGCTTGGCCGCGTCGGAAAGCTTCCGACTGGTGGTGTTGGCTCTTCGTCGAACAAGAACGCTTCGAGCCGCCGCTGGTTGGGCGACGTGTCCGGGATGTTCGGTGCCGGACTTTGGCCGAAAGCGAGCGGTTTGGTCCAGCTTCCACCACCGACCACACGGACGCGGTCAGGCGGAAGATCCGGGGTGTCGAGCGCGGCAACGTAGCTATCGACTAGCGCCTCGAGCGTTTCCTGATCGGGAACGTACGTGGCCGCGAGCCCCGGCGTGCCCAATTGAAAGGCGCCGAGGGCATTCGCCGTTCTTTCCCCGGGGAACCCGTCTGCGAAGCCGACGTAACACGGAGCGCTCGCCGGTCGAGCCGTGTACAACATCCATTGCACCTCTTCCCAGTCCCAACGCTGCTTCTCGTCCTGCAATTTGAACTGCGCGAGGAAGAACGCTTTGTCCTTGAGTAGCCACGCTCGTGCCGCTTTCGCGCGTTCGAGCGAGATCTTGAAATTCGCGTCGTCGGTGCCCGTTGGATCTGCGTTGCCGACCAACACTAGGATCTGCGTCGGGTCGGCCGCCAAGGCTTGACCGAGCACCTTCAGCATCGGCAGTGCACTCGGCTTCGGGAAGCTCTTGCGATTCGAAAAGCGCATCGGAACCCGCGCCGCAGTGACCGTCGTCACTCCCGGAATAGCCTTGAAATTGCGAGTTTCGCGAGCGCGCCCCAGCCACTCTGGGTATTCGAGGGAGTCGGGACCCGAATTGCTGCTCGGCGGCGGCGGCTGCACGCCGAGCTTTCCGTCGAAGAAAAACAACTCGACAAAGCGGTTGAGTTGGTCAGACGTGTCGTCCGCTTCTGGATCTTCGGGGAAATTCTCGCCGCAGCCGTGCGTCACTGCCCGGATGTCGAGCGGCAACGTCGTGCCATCGAGCGCCATGTATTCGGAAATCAAGGAGCGGCGCGTTTGCGGACCGGCGTCACCATCGACCTTCAGGCCCCTGCTCTTTTGGTAGTCCCGAATCGGATCACCATGCAGAAACAGCGTATCTTTGTCGGGCAGGGCCGACATCATCAGGCCGTCTTCATGAGCGCCCCAGCGCTTGACGTCTTTGACGTCGTCGCCGTAGAACGCAAGCCAAGCATCGACGTCGTCGGTCAAATACGCCGACATGCTGTTGGCGCGCTCGAGAGACAGCGGGTCGTTTAAATCCGGTTTGCCTTGCGTGTCGGTGTGTCCGACAATCAGCACCGTACTTGCGGGATGCTCGGTGTAGATTTCCGGCAAGTCCTTCAGGCTGCTCATGGCCGAGGGCAACAAAAACGCCTTGCCTGTATCGAAAAATTGCCCAAACAAGCGGGCCCTGACCACTTTCGGCCGAATGCTGAAAGTCTGCATTTGGGCGGGAGCGACAGGGAAAGCGTCCAGATCTTGAGCGAACGCGAGGACCGTCGTATCCGCGGCGGGTTCGACTAGTGAGGCCGAGTCAGCGCGCCCGGTTTCGTCCCAGCGCGGTCGCAAAAGCTCCCGAAGCGCGTCGACGTCACTGAACGTGAGGCTTGCTTCGCCGCCATCGACGTGGTCGAGACGTGCCGTACCCGCTTGGGTGCTGAGCGCGTTATCGGCACCGCCAACAGCAAGGTTGAGCGTAACCCCGTTGATATTGGCGCCGAGTTCGTCCACGACACGAACGAGGTAGAACGTGTCCTTCAGCACGACCGGGGCGATGACGATGATGTTAGGGACTCCCGCTTTGATATTAGTGCTACCGATCGACGTCCCGTCGAACTGATGCACCGTGCGGTTCAAGCCGGTCGGCGGCGCGCCGACGCGGGGCCGCGCCCAGCGCGGTTCGACGATTGCGCGGAGCGCGGCCGCATCGAGCACGGTAACGGTACCAGCTCCAGCCGTTGTGCCACCCAATAGAGCAACGCCAGCGGCGTTGGTCGAAACTTGTGCGTTGCTGCTCCCCGCCTGGATGGCGACTTTCAGGCCGACGATGGCTTGCCCGATCTCATCGACAAACCGCACCTCGAATGAGGTTTCGAGCGGGCCTTCCTTGAGTGGGGTGAGGACTTCAGAGGGTTGCGCGAGGCGCCGTGGGGGCCGCGCTGCGAGCTCTTGTTCTGGCACGTTGGCAATCGCTGGCTCGTCGAGCACGATCAGCCGCCCAGCTTCCAGCTGTTCTTCCAGAAAATCGCGCAGTCGATCGAAAAAACGTTGCGTCTCGAGCGTGGAATCTGGGCGTCGCAGCTGAACTGGCCCGCGATCGAGCAGCGCGTGCAACAAACGCTGGGCGGCGATTTGCAGATCAGGATCGAAACCGAGCGCGAACCGCAGCTCCGATGCCAGGCGCCGCCCGTTTTCGCGCTGAGCCGCCGTCAACGACGTTTGCCGAAAACGATCCACTCGAACGCAAAATGTTCGGAATGTAGTTTCGACTATGATCTCGTCGTCGTGCACGCGCCCTCGCCCTCGCGGCATGATACGCAGAATTTAGGGCCGGTGACGAGCGCCGCGCGCTCCGGCTGCGCTCAGATTAGCCCCGCATCCTGGGCGAAGTGCACGTGCCGCACGTGTACATTCCACCGCAGCCGTTCGAAACCGAGCCGCACTTACCCGCGCGGCCACGCACTTGTTGCCACATTTCTTATAGTCGGCGGGGCAGGTGCCGATGACGCAGGCCGAGTCTGCGCAGACGAGGGCCCCGCCCGTGCCCTGGCTCGGGCACGTAGACGCAGCACAAGTCGCGGCACCACAACCGTAGGCCGGGTCCGTGACCGAGACACATTGTCCAGCGCGCTTCTTGGTCCCGGTCCCGCAGCTCCCGAGCAGGCACTGACGGCGTCGCACAGGAGTGCTGCTCCCGGAGCGGTCGGACACCCCGTAGTGGTGCAAAGCGTAGGATCGCAGCCATAGGTCGGATCGCTGATTTCCACACAGGCGCCGTCGCACAGCTTCTGCTGCGCGGTACATTCGGGCGTTCCCTGACCGCCCGATGTTGCCCCGGAGCCGCCCGCTCCTGATGAGCTGTCGCCCGCGTCACCGCCGCCCATGCTGACGGCGCCAGCGCCGCCGGAATGCATCGTTCCCGCGCCCCCGGTACCTCGCTCACCGGCCGTGGACCAACCTCCTGAGGTGGCTACGTCGCCCTCACCGCCGCTGCCGCTGCCAGCCGCCTTCCCGAACTGACGGGTGGGGCTGCCGCATGACATCACGAATAGCGCAACCAAGGACAGGCACGAGAACAGGAATGGGAAAGGCGACTTTCTTCATGGCGTTTGCTTGTCTAACTCTGAATAGCTTTTGAGCGTCGGGAACGGACGTTTCTTGGACCGGGCTTCGCGCGCCTTGCGTCATCCAGGCACCGTCGGGATCAATTCGCATCCCAGCGCTGTGCACGGCGCGCGACTTCAAGCTCAATACTTGCTGACTCCAGCAGAGCCAGCGGGTGGGCCCCACGGACAAAGAGCGCCGGGGAGGGCGCCTTTGCGCCGATGATCGTGCCCTGCCCAGACTTTTTGATAGTCGCGCTGTTCTGGCGAAGCTAGGAGTGTGGGGATGCGTAGGCAGCTTCTTTGCTCAGGTTATCCGCTCGTCGGCATGGCCTTCCTTTCCGGATTGATCGCTTGCTCGAAGAGCGCGAGCCCTCCGGGTGCCAAGCCCGACGCGGGTGTGATGACCGACGCGGGGACCAAGGACAGCGGTCGACCGGACTCGTCGACTCCCGTGACGGACGCGTCGGTTCCCGTGACGGACGCGGGCTGCATGCCAACCGTCTCGACGGACACCTACGTCCTCATCGACGACATGGAGACGACGACCCACGGGCCCATCGAGTTCAGCACGGGCATCGCTCTGCCGCTGTCGTCGGGCTACTGGTACAACAGCGGCGCAAACTACCTCCCGGATGCGGGAGTGACCGAGGGAGCTGACATGTCGACCCCGCCGCAAGGCTCGTTCGTCTTCAGCGCGCTCCCGACGCCAACGACCACGTTGAACTGCGCT
Source organism: Polyangiaceae bacterium (assembly GCA_039936055.1). Classification (GTDB taxonomy): domain Bacteria; phylum Myxococcota_A; class Polyangia; order Polyangiales; family Polyangiaceae; genus PMG-095. The sequence goes on from JBDTJC010000061.1 coordinate 22,536, forward strand.
GTGAGCTCACACGCGGCGCGTCAGTCTTGTGCGCTCAACGGCCTCTACGACACGTGCGGCGTCGGCTTTGAGTTCGCCCAGCAGCCCGATGGCGATGCAGGGGTTGCCATGCCCAGCGACGCGGGATCAGCCATGCCCGGCGACGCAGGCGACGCGGGCGACGCGGGCGACGCAGGACTATCCATCCCCAAGACCAGCATCCCATTCGACATCAGCCGCTACAAGGCCATCACGTTCTGGGGGAAGACGACCACACCGGACCCGGCTACGGGCTCGCTGCAAGTCAAGGTCCAGTTCCCCGATACAGATACTGACCCGCGCGGCGAGGTATGCAACGGCGGCGGTGGGAATACCTCGCAGTGTTACAACAGCTACGCTCAGCTACTGAGCTTCACGACTACTTGGCAACGGTTCACCGTAGTGTTGGACGCCGGGGATGCCGGCGTCGCCCCGGCCGGCGGCATCGCCATCGATCCGAGTTGGGGCTTCCAACAGGCGCAGTGGATCCCAACCAAGGTCTACGGCATCAACTGGCAGGCTCAGAGGAACACTGACCCCGACGCAGGCCCGCCCCTCATGACCGACGTCTGGGTCGACGACGTGTACTTCATCGAGTGAGCCTGGTCGCTCGCGCTCGCGTCAGCCACCGGGGTGCTCAGCTGGCTTGAAAGTACGGCAGGGCGACGCTGCTCTTCGACCACGCATCTGGGATTTCGAGCTCCAGGGCAATCGCGCGTGTTACTCGAAAACGAAGATGCCAACGCCTGGAGAGCCGACTCGTCACCCGTTGCCGCCGGAGGCATGGCGCCCCGCTGCGCAGCTCGCTCAGTTGGTCGCGCGTCCCTTGGACCGGTTCTTCAGGATTGAAGCCGCCAGCGGCATAGTATTAATTTTTGCGGCCGCCGTGGCGCTCGTCTTGGCGAACTCACGCTCGGCGGCCAGCTACGCCGCCTTCTGGCATGCCGAAGCGGGCCTCCAGATCGGTCCGTGGTCGTTCCATCGTTCGCTCGAGTGGGTAGTCAACGATGCGCTGATGGCGATCTTCTTTTTCGTGGTGGGGATGGAGATCCGCAGGGAAATGCACGACGGGGAGTTGTCGAGCGTGCGGCGTGCGGCGCTGCCCGCGCTCGCGGCCTTGGGCGGAATGCTAGCTCCTGCCGGGATCTATTTGCTGATCGCCA
>JBDTJC010000062.1:0-27811 GCA_039936055.1 Polyangiaceae bacterium
CGCTCGTGTCGTGCACTCGGTCTATCTCTCAGTGAAACCATGAACTGACGAACCGGATGCGGGAAATCCGCACGTCCGGGTCCGTGGGAGCCCTGGGGGAGCAATCCCCCGGGGCCACCTAGCCGCGGGTCGACGCGGCAGGCGCTGCCTTCGGCGGCGCGGGGCGTTTCTCAGCCGACACGGACTGCGAGGCAGTCGGCGTACTGCGGGGTGCAGTTGTGGAACCTGAGATCGCCCCCCAACTCTTCGAGTGACCAACGTGGAACGTCGCGGAAGGGCGCCACCGCAAGCACCGCGTAAACTCGCTCACTCGGCTAGATGTCGATGAGTGCGGGCCGAGGCTGCCAGCCGTGTCGCGGTCAGTTGGCACTGATTGGCCCAAATCGCTCGAATCTGTGGGCCCTTGAGCCTCAACGTCGTTGGTATGGTTGATGCTTCGAGGGAACGGATGAAGCACCGAGCCTCGATCTCGAATCTGCGCTTGGGTTTCCTGCCGGTCGCGTGCGTGCTGTTGCCTACGCTGGCGTTGGTCGGCGGTTGCGGAGGGAGCGCGGTGTCCGGGGGCGACGGCGCGGGCGTTGCGGGGAGCGCGGGCACGGGGAGCGCGGGCACGGGGAGCGCGGGCAGCCTCGCCGCCGGCAGTGGCAGCGCTGGAGCGCCGAGTGGCGGCAGCGGCGCGGGCGGCACCGGCACCACGGGGGCGAGCTGCACTGTCGGAGCCAAGACCTATGCGAGCGGCAGCGGCAGCTTCCTCGGCCCCGATGGGTGCAACCAGTGTAGTTGTCTTGACGGCCAGCTTGCCTGCACACTTCTCGGTTGCGAGCCGCCGCCACCCCAACTGTGCGGGGGCATTGCAGGCATTGCCTGCGACAAAGGGACGTACTGCAAGTATCCGGACGGCGCGCAATGCGGAGCCGGCGACCAAAGCGGCGAATGCTCGATCACTCCGGGCGGCTGTGTGGCGGACTTTGCACCGGTGTGCGGGTGCGATGGAAAGCCATATGGCAACGCTTGTTCGGCCGCGGCGGCCGGCGTCAGCGTTGCGCACACGGGTGCCTGCTCGGCCCCGGCGGGTAGCTGTTCTGTCACTGTCGATGGTGTCAGCTATCCCGACGGTACCGCCAATATTCCGGCTGGCGACGGCTGCAATGTGTGCACGTGCACCGAGAGCGCGCTCACCTGTTCTGCTCGCCCCTGTAAAGCGCCGACGCCATGTGGCGCCCGCGCCGGCGACACTTGCACTTCGGCTGAATACTGCGCGTACCGCCCAGACGGCCTGTGCGGGCACGCTGACGCCGAAGCTGTTTGCGTACCCCGACCCAGCGCGTGTTCCACGCTCGATCAACCGGTGTGCGGCTGCGACGGCAAGAGCTACCTCAACACCTGCTCCGCGGCGCTCGCGGGCACCGGCATCATCCAAACGGGTGCCTGCCCAGTGACTGGCTGAAGCTGCCATACTTAGCTCGCCGAAACCGGGAACCGTCACGGTCACGCGGGATAAGTTCAATGCCGACCGGGGGACAGAATTGACTCCTGCAACTCGTCACGACCGCGGGGTAGGGTGCGGCCGTGACGATCACTCGCTTGGTTTGTCGTTTTGTGGTTTGCGTCGGCGCTTTTGGGCTGACTGGTTGCGGTCAGGCCAATAGCGACGGAGGCGGTTTGGGGGGATACCCCGCGCAAGGCGGCGCCTCGCAAAATGGCGGCGGACCCCAAACAGCTGGCGGCCCGAACGGCAACGGAGGTTCGCCGGGGAGCGGCGGGGCCCTGGTCCCAGGCGGCGCGCCGGGCACAGGTGGCGCGCCGGGCACAGGTGGCGCGCCGGGCACAGGTGGCGCGCCGGGCACAGGTGGCGCGCCGGGCACAGGTGGCGCGCCGGGCACAGGTGGCGCGCCGGGCACAGCGGCCGGCGGCAACCGGTCCTCGGGTGGGGCGCCCAATGCCGGTGGCTCAACGAGCGGCGGCACGACCGGCAACGGGGGCGGGTCCGCTGCTGGCGGCAGCGCGGGCAGTAGTACAGTCGGCGGCGGCAGCGGCGACGCGACGATTGTGCCCGACCCATCCTGGACTTGCGGGATGCCCGACGGCATTCCGGCACCCAGTAGCGGCACGCTCGCGTTCAGCGTCTCGCTGACGCTCAGCGCGACCCACAACGTCGGAAATACGCAGTACGGAAAGCGCCGTCAGCTCGACGTGTCGGGTGGCAGCATCACGGGCGACAAAATCAAGGGCACGGTGCTCACCGGCGGCCTCGACTACGAGCTCACGCTATCGACCGGCGCCATGGAACTCGAGGAAGTACTCGTCTACAAGACCAGCGACAACACCAGCATCTTCGTTCGAAACTGCGGCGTTGCCGCGCCCGGTGATTCGGTCGTGCGCATCGTGCCGGACATTGAGGCGCCGACGGCGGGCTCGTATGCGTGGCTCAACACGACGAAGCTCGTTGGCACGCGTACGGTCGCAGGCGACAAGATAACGCTCGACATCTACGATGTCTCGAAGGCGCCCGCGGGAAGCACCCAGGTGCAGCTCAAAGACCCCGCCGGCGTCCCCAATACAGCGTGGGATTGTGTGGCTGGGAGCGGCACCAAGGGCGACTCCGTATTCACCGAGAGCGTTACGCTCGGCTCGACGTTCAGCGTCAGCAATGCGAAGCGCGGCAGTCGCAACATCATTCCTATCACCGGCGGCACGACCACCGGCAAGGTGGCAGGGAAGATACTCAACGGCGGCGCGGACTACCAGCTGGCGGGCTCATCAGGAACCGCGCTGGACGCGAGGTACACGCTGGCCCCGAGTGACGGGTCCTTCATCATTGTGCGCAACTGCGGACCCAGCAATGCGCTCGTGCCGGCGTTCGAGGCGGCCGTTGATGGCCCGTACAAGTTCCTGAACGACGGCAAGTTCCTGAGCTCAGCCCCCGGCTCTGGTGCAGGCGGCGTCAGCATCACTTTCTACGAGCGCAAGTAGTTTGGTCTCCCGCCTTTGCAACGCGGATTGCACGATCCCGGTCACCGTCAAATAGCAGCGCACGCCGTTCCGCGCCGGCGGCAGCGGCGGACTGTCGAACAATGAATCACGCTGGGGCTCTGGACCGAGTTCAATCTCTCTTGCCTACTCCATCGGAATACGACGCTCAAGCTGATCGCGGAGCTCTCCCTCGTCGGCTCGCGCACTCCGTGCATCGCCCTGCGCCGCCCTTTCGGTCGATGTTCACCCAACGCAGCTCGGCTCCCGAGCCTTCGGCCTGGAGCGCGCCGAGCGAGCCCCGCGCTCCATCCGTGCTATCGACGGTACCCCCCCGCGACGCATCATGCCGAGCTCTTTTCGCACCCCCTGCAAGCCGAGCGCGCTCAGTCACGAGCAGGGCGATGAGGTGCTGCGCTATTGGCTGGCCGCTTTGCGCTTGGAGGAGGCGTTGCAGCTCCGACCGCAGGCGCGGCGCGCGGAGCACGCTGCTCTGGTGCCGCAGCTCGAACAGCCGATGCCGGGGCAAGATTACTTCAAGCTGCCGCTGGATACGGGCCTCGCGCATTTGCTGGGTCAGCAAACTCAGCTGAAGCGCGCGTTCGATGGCGAGCTGTGCGGCTTTTTCGAGACGTGGCTGAACGCGCAATATCGGCGCAACGAGGACGAGGGCGAGCTCTCGCACTTGCTCTGCTTTCCCGTGGTGCATTTGGCCAAAGGAGAGCTCGCTGGCCTAGTGCGCTGCGGGGTGCGGCTGCGCTTCGCGAGCGGGGAAAATAAGGCGTTCAAGGCGCCCACGCGGGCCGAGCGGCAGCGCCAAGTCTTTCCCTTGCCGCCGGACGAGGCGCGCATCACGCGCGCACCGAAGGTCGAAGGGGTGTGGCCATTCTTCATCGATACGCGCCTCTTGCGGCAACCGCTGGGCGTCTCGGGTGAAAGCATCGACGCATTGTTCGAAGCGCTGCGCGGGCTGACTGACGCGAGCGAGCAGCAGATGCTCGGGCTGCTCACCACGACGCTCGAGTGGTCGGCCACGCGCAGCTCAGCGGAGCCGGAGAGCGCTCTGGCGCAGGCCGCGCGGCTGCGCGAGAGCGTTGCTCGGGAGAGCTGTGAAATTGAGGTGTGGCTCCGCCGGCTCACGGCTGCCGTGCGTCGCTTACTCGCAGAAGGCAGATCGCGTGCCCAGGTGTACGCCGTCGGCATCGTAGTCGATGGCACGCAGGCGAAGACCACGTGGCATCTGCAACGCGAGATCAACGCCCTGCTCGATGGTGATGGCGGGGCGAGCTGGAAGGTGGACTCGCCGCTCGGTGCGTACCTCACGGGCCGGGCGCAAACTTCGGCAGAAGCGCCGCAACGAGCGCTATTCCCGGGCCCCGGGCTCACTGCCAGCCAGCGCGCCGCAGCGGAGCACTTCTGGGGCTCGAGCTTGAGCGCGGTGCAGGGGCCACCGGGCACCGGAAAAACGAGTCTGATTCTGCATCTGTGCGCTGAAGCGCTGGTGCGCCAGGTCGAGCCGCTGCTGAGCGGTGGGCACATGGGCAGCGCGCTGCTTCTGATCGCGAGCAGCAACAACCGCGCGGTCGATAACGTGATCGAACCACTCTCGGTCGCTGAGCGTGAATTGCCGCTCGCGCTGCGCGCGGGCAGCCGCCAAGCCTGCGAACAGCAGTTGGCGGTCGGGCTGCGGCGCACGCTCTCCTGGTTGAAGCGCGCAGAGAGTGCCGGCATGGGCGAGCGGCTGGGGAGGCTGACGCAGGCGCTCGATCTGTTCAAGGCGAAGCGCGCGGAGCTAGAGCTAGAGCTCGCGCCGCGGCGTGCGGCATTGGAGCGCATTGCCGAGCGTACTCGGCTGGAGCGCGAGCTCGAAGCGCTGGCTGTGCGGAGCACGAACGCGCCGAGCACGCCCAGCGTGTTGGGCGTCACCAGTGCGGACGCCAAGGCCATCCTAGCGGCGCTGATCCCGCTGGAAAAGCGGCTTCAGGCACTGAGTAAGCTGTGCGAAGTCGCGCCCGGTCACGCGCCGCTGCAAGCGCTGCAGCGGCAGTTCAAGCGCACTGAAATAAAGGATTTGCCGCCCTTTCAGCGTGCGCTGGTCAACGCCGGGCTGCACTTGGAGCGGCCGTTGCTGCCGCCGCAGTTCAAGGGGCAGGTGAGTGCGGAGCAGCAGATGGAGCGCTGGGAAGAAGCGAGCGAGCAATTCCTTGCCCGGCTCGATGAGCTACGCGCTGGCTTTGAACGCAGTAAGGTGGCGGCGCAGCAAGCCGAGCAGCAGCGGAAGTTGCTCGCTGAAGTGGAGGCAATGGGCGCTGACGTGGCCGTGCCGGTGGCGGGGGATCACGAGCCGCAATCGCGCGCGCTGTTCGACGCAGCCGTTGCCGTGCGTGAAGCGTGGGCTGCGCAGCACGTGGCCCCGCTCACGAAAGCCGTCATGACGGCGCTGCGCACGGTCGAGCAAGAGCGCTCCCTACGCTCGTTGTTCCGCAGCGATGCCGACTCGGCGCGCTGGTTATGCCGTCTATTCAACATTTGGGGCTCCACACTGCTCTCTCTCGGCAATTGCTTCCCGGCGGATTCAGGGAGCATCGCCCGCTTGGTGATCGACGAAGCGGGCCAATGCCACCCCGCGCACGCGGTCTCCGCGCTGCTACGCGCCGAGTCCGCGCTCGTGATCGGCGACGTGCACCAGCTAGCCCCGGTGATCGATCTCGGAGCAGACGACGAAGCGCGCCTGCTGCGTGCTCCACGGCTCGAGTCGTTCGCGACGCAGCTGGCGCCGTATCGCGTGCATGAAGATGCGCAGGTTTCCACGCAATCCCTCGCGGATCGCGCGGTCAATCAGCGGCTTTCTCTGGTGGACCACTTCCGCTGCCAGCCCGAAATTATCGCCCTATCGGACGCACTTTGCGGTTACGGGCTCACTGTGCACACCGCGCGCGCGGACCGCGCTGCACACGCTTCGTACCTGACGAACCCCGTGGCGCTCGTCGACTTGCGCGGCGAACAGTCGCCCGTCGCGGGCAGCTGGTGCAACGAGCTTGAGCTGAGCGAAACGCTCGCGCTAGTCGAAAGCCTGCTCGATCACGGCGTCCAGCCCGCCGAAATCGCCGTCATCACGCCGTACCGCGGCCAGCTCGAACGTCTACGCAAGAGCTTCGCTGAACGCCGTATTCCTCTGGAATACAGCCCCGAGCTGCGCGAAAGCGGCGCATCCGCCGATCGTGCCGGCGTGGCGCTCGGCACAGTGCACCGCTTCCAAGGTGGGGAACGCAGCATTGTGCTCTTCAGTACCGTCGTCACACGCCCCGCCTCGCTCTCGTTCCTCAATACTCGCCCCAACCTGCTCAACGTCGCCATCTCGCGCGCGCAACACCACTTTATCTGTCTCGGCCACGCCGCGGTGTTGGCACAAGGTGCCCGCACCCGCCTACTCACGAGCGCCGCACATGCGCTCGCTCCCACCGCCTACGGCAGCGGCACCCAAGCCTCGCTCTTCGACCCGTCCCGCGCCGCCGAAGGCTGAGCCGCCCGCGGCGACTCCGTCTTGCCTAGCGCACTGGTTCTCTTCGTACCCACAATCGGTCGCGGTGAGGCCGAGCGCGCGGGCAGCGGGCGAGGCGATGTATTTGCGTACACAATAGCCGAAGATGGTCGCTTGGTTGAGCGCAGGGGCGATGCGCGAGGCGCGCGCCGCGTGCAGCGCGGGGTAGCGGCTCCAGTGGGTGCCGGCGTGCTCGTGGTGCACGGTGTGGTAGCCGGCGTCGAACACGAGCCAGTTCGTCCAGCGGCTGACGAAGTTGCGCGAATGGTTCTCGGGTGAGGCAGGGTCGCAGCCCACGTGCTGCACGTAGTTGGTAAACATCATCGCCCAGGCCGCGAACAACGCGGGGATACCGAACGCGCAGGCGTACAGCACGCCCCCGCGCGAAAGACCGTAGTGAACCACGGCGAAGGCAGCGGCAGCGGCGTGACCGACCAGCACGGTCAACGTTTCCAGCAAGATTTGCCTGAAACGCGTGTGGTTGTTGTGGCGCGCGGCTCGCGCGTACTGCCAAATGGCTGGCCATTGAGCGATCGCGGAGCGAGTGGGGTAACTGAGCGCGCCCCACAAGGAGTCACGCGGAGCGAGCGCCGCGGTTCGCGTGGCGTCACCCGGACCGTCCAAATAGCGGTGGTGGTTTTGATTGTGCGTCGGCACCCAGACGAACAACGGGCAGCCATAGAAGAACGACAGCCAGGCTGAGTACAACGAGTTCATGCGCTTGCGCCGAAAGACGGGAGCATGGTTGTGATTGTGCGCGAGTACCCCCGAACAGTACGCAAGGTAGAGCGCGACGGGTAAGAGCCAAGGCGCGAGCTCGGGCCTCAAGTAGGACAGCGCGGGCAGCGCGGGGAACAACCCCAATGCCCACAAGAGCGCGCGTCGGTCGGAAATGTTACGTAGCTGCATGGTGATGGTCCCGTGTTAGGTTCGCGGGCGCTGATGCAACGCTCGAGTGACTGGATCATGGGGCTCGCGAACGACTGGCGCTATTCGCATCGCTTTCAGGTTTTGCAATGAGCAAGCGACACGAGAGCAATACCGCGAGAAAAGGCCCGAAACAGCAGCGCGCCAAAGCCACTGTAGAGGCCATTCTGGATGGCGCCGTTCGGGTTTTGGAACAGGAAGGATCTGACGCCGCGACCACCTCACGCATCGCCGAAGTGGCCGGGGTGAGCGTGGGCACGCTGTACCAATACTTCGCCAATCGCGACGCCATCTTGGATGCTTTGCAAGATCGCGAATTTGAGCGAGCTACGGTGATGATGGGGCGGGTGCTCGCGCGTGGCGCCTACACCTCCGATCGTGAAGTGGCGCGCGCAGTGATCGAAGGCCTGATCGAGCTACATGGCTCCGCGCCCACCTTGCATCGCTTGCTCGTGGTCGAGGGCCTGCGCGTGACTCCGACGGAGCGCGTGCAAGCCTTCGACATGCGCATCATCGCCGTGATTCGTGGCTTCCTCACTCTGGCCGGCAGCCGCATCCGCCGCAAGAACTTGGACGCGGCGGCCTTCGTCGTCTACCAGGCAGTGCGTGCCAGCACGCTGGCCTGCCTGCTCGAACGACCGCCCGGGATCGACGCCGCGACGCTGGTCGACGAGATCACGGACCTAGTGCTCCGCTACCTGGAGGTCGACGCGCCCGTTGCGCCCGAGGCGTAAGCGAGAGCCGGCCGTCGACCGGCCTTCAACCCGAGACGCGCCCGGGCCGCGCCGCTGTCAAAAGGCGACTCTCGGGTTTGTGTTGCGACGCAGGGCGCTCGTGCATGCGCCAATGAAACCCAGCGCGGCAGCACACCCCATGAGGTAAGGACTGTAGCGGTTGTGAGCGAGACCGAATGCCGTGGCGACGGCGACCACTCCCAACGATTGGCCCAGTACGCGGCCGACCGATTGTAGCCCTGACGCTCCCCCGCTGCGCGCTCGCGGGGCACTGCCCATGATCACTCGGTTGTTCGGGGACTGAAATAGTCCGAAGCCAACCCCGCACAGCCCTGACCAATAGACCCGCTTGTAGCCTACGATGTCACCAAGCGAGGCAAGCGGCAGCAACGAGATGGTGATCGCAAGCTGATACGCGTTGACGACCCAAACACTCTCCGCCTGAGAGACCTTGAGGTCGTGCCCGATCACCGGCAGCGCGACATTCACGATCGCGGCGTCGAGCACCGCCATCGTTATCGTTATCGTTATCGTTATCGCGATCGCGATCGCGATAACGGCGAAAAAACGCTGTGGGTTCGGTAATCCGTCCGTTACCTCCTGCCTGACTTCGCCCATCATTGCGCAGCCTTCGTGCCTCCGGGCGGCACTCAAATCGGCCGTCGAGGGCAGGCGTTTCGCCTCCACTGCCGCGCATTCGCCCGACTCATTGCAGAGGCGAGCGCCGTTGCGTCGTCCGGGAACTCGATTCCTCCGGGATCCGCCGAAGGAAGTGTAGACTGAGCACACTACATGAAAATGAACATCTTTTCTGCGCCGCTTCTTGCCGCACGGCGCCCCCTCAGGGCGATTTCGAGGTGCCCGGCTGTCGTCTTGGGCGCACTGGTTGCCGGGCTTTTGACCTCCCCCGCGGCGGCAGCTCCGAAGCCATTGATCAGCTACTTCCTGCCGATGCCCATCATGGGGCAGCTGTCGAGTACGGTGTGGGGAGCCGGAGCCGTCGGCAAGCGGGATCCCGGCAATGGACTCGAAGATGGCGGGGCCAGTGGCGGGGTAGCCGCAGGGCAGGAAACCTACTTCTACTGGGACGGCAAGATCCTCAAAGGGGAGGATCGCAAATACCATCTGTACGCGAGCCGTTGGCTGTACAGCATTGGCTTCGGCCCGCCCTCAGGAGGCTCGACTGGCTGGGGGAACTCGATCCCGATGCAGGCCATCAGTGACAACGTGATGGGGCCGTACGTGGCCCAAGGGAACGCCTATGCCACGAACCAGGCAGGCAATAACATGGGACACAACACGACCGCGCTCGTCGCGCCCAGTGGTGCGAGCCCTTACACGCTCTCCGTGGGTGAGATCGTGCCGGGGCAAATGTTTAACTCCGCCTCTGCCAATGGGCCCTGGACTCTGATGGGCCTCACCACGTTCAATAGCAATGGGCACAACGGCTGCGGCACTTTGTCTTCCAATTTTACCTTCACGGTAGGTCCTGACAATCGGTTCTGGGCCACGTCGCGTGGCGGCTGCGTGATGGACAGCGACCAAGCGCTGGGCAGCTACAAAGTTGAGACCGACAGCGTTCTTCCCAACCTCGAAAATGGCGATAACGGCGACGCTGAAGATCAGGTGATCTGGTACAGCGGGGGCTACTATCACATCGTCTACAACTATTGGAATGTGCAGCGCGGCTATCACATCATGTCCAAGGATGGGAAAACCAACTGGACAAGTACGGGCCTCGCGTACCAGGGCACTCAAACGCCAACGAATGCCAATTCAAAGTGGCTCCGCTACGCGGACGGCACCGTGAATACCTGGCACAACATGGAGCGCGCGGGCGTTTATCAAGAGAACGGCCACGTCACGCACTTCACTTTCGCCGTCACAGACACTGACAAGAACAGCAGCGCGGTCAATGGCGGCGGGAGCAAAATCCTCGTCGTCCCGTTCAATGGCGTGCAATTCGATTGCGACAATGGTGACGCGGCGTCCTGCGCCGAAGTTGCGGGCGGCGGTGCGGGCAGCGGCGGTGCGGGCGGATCGCCCAACGGTGGTAGCTCCGCCACCGGAATGGCAGGCGCCATGAGCGGAGGAATGGGCGGCGCTTCGAGCGGGTCAGGGGGGGGCAGCGCGGACGGCGGCTCCGCCGGTACCTCCGGGGGCACGGCAGGAACCACGGGCGGAGCCACGGACGTAGCGGTTGCGGGAACCGCGGGCTCGAGCGCGGGCGGCGCTGCTACCAGCGGCGGAGCCAGCGCTCAAGCCGGCACGAGCGGCGCCACGACTTCACCACCCGGGACCGGCCTAACCGAGCCAGCAGCGAATCCCAGCGGCTGTTCGTGCCGCCTCGGAAATGACAGTTCAAGCCGTGATCTCTCCCGGGGCCTCGGGTTGTTCGTGGCAGCGGCGGTGGCGGCGCGCCGCCGGCGTAAGCGCGCAGCGTAGGATCTCGAGCACTCGCACCCCTAGCGCGCGGTCTCGTCGGACGGAGACACCGCCACCTTGGGCCACTGGCGCAGCCAAGCACTACATCGACTACTTGTTCGTAGCCACCGGGCTCCCGAACGATCCGAATGCCGGGGGGGACTCGAGCTGAACGGAGAACTTTAGCGCTGGTCGAAAATAGCGAGTTGGGAAAGAGCTGTCCCGTTCCATCGGGGGTAAATCGCGCTATTTTTGCGCGCTACCGGAAGGAACGGACTTTCTTCGTGCTAGCTATCTTCGAGTCATGAAGCCGACTTCAATCGCGGGCGTCGTGCTTGGCTTTTGGTTTTTGGGTTGTGGCTCGAGCAGCGCGGAAACGGGTGGCTCGCGTGGGGGCGAGCCGAGCAGCGGTGGCACGTCGAAGAGCGGTGCGGGAGCCGCGAGCGGCGAAACCGGCACGCAATTGGGAGGCGCCGGCAGCGCTTCACCGAGTAGCTCGGGAACCGGCGGCTGGGCGGCCGGAGCCTCGAACGGCGCCGCGGCAAGCGGCGGCACATCCGGCGTGGGTACCTCGGGTGCCGGCGCGGCGCTGGGCGGCTTGTCGAATGCCGACGGCAACGGCGGGACGGGGGGTGAAGCCATCACCACGCCCGCCGGCTACAAGCTCGTGTGGCACGACGAGTTCGACGTCGACGGTGCGCCCGACCCCAAGAATTGGAAATTCGAAAAGGGCTTCGTGCGCAATGAAGAGGACCAGTGGTACCAGGCCGCGAATGCCAGCGTGCAAGGCGGCCTGCTCGTCCTCGAGGCGCGTCTGGAAACCGTGCAGAACCCGAACTACACTGGCACCGGGGACTGGAAAACCACCCGCAAAACGGCTGAATATACCTCCTCGAGTATCAACACGAGCGGCCTGCAAAGCTTTCAATACGGGCACTTCGAGATGCGCGCTCGTATCCCGACGGACGCCGGAATGTGGCCCGCCTGGTGGACGCTCGGAGAGAGCGGGGAGTGGCCGTCCAACGGCGAAATCGACATCATGGAGTACTACCAGGGCAAGGTGCTCGCGAACGTCGCTTGCGGAACCGCCACGCGCTACCAGGCCAAGTGGGATTCAGCGACCCAGCAGCTGAGCGCACTCGGGGGCGCCGCCTTCACCTCACAGTTCCATGTCTGGACCATGGACTGGGACGATCAAAACATCATTCTCTCTCTCGACGGCACGCAGATGAATACGACGGCTCTCAGCGCCGCACTCAACGCCGACGGCACGAGTCCGTTCAAGCAGAAGGACTACCTCTTGCTGAACCTCGCTCTGGGCGGTCAGAACGGCGGGGATCCGTCGAAAACGACCTTCCCGCAGCGCTACGAAGTCGACTACGTGCGCGTGTTTCAGAAGCAGTAGCTCAGGCGTGCGTCGCCGCCGCCGTGCTCAGCGTTCAATCCTTGGTCCAGACCGCGATGATCGTGCGGCCGAAGAGGCGCGAAGTGAGCAGGTCAGTAAACCTCGACACCGGTACGATTGTCTTGTCCCAGACTTCTATTTGTGACGCGGTAGGAGCGTCTCGTTTGGCGAGCCGCGCGAAGAGCGATGCCAACACCCCAACACCGTCCAGGAAGAACGAGTCGCGTAGCCGAAGCTTACTTGGCGTCAGCGCACGAAGCGAACCTTGCGTGTAGCGCCGGAAATGGCCAACGCTGCGATCGAACGGCGAAAACAGGCTGGGCATCGCCGGCGACAGCACGATGAGGGAGCCGCCGGGCTCCAGGTGCCGAACCGCTTGTTCCAGTTGAGCCTTGTCGTGCTCGATGTGCTCGAGCACGTCAATGTAAAGGATGGTCTCGAAACGCTCGTCGGCGTTCACGCTCTCCAGCGCGCCGCACAGAACGCGCGGCGGCGTCGCGTTACGGACGAGTCGCTGCTCGAGTTGCGCGCAGAGCGCGGCATCCGGCTCCAGGCATGTCCAGCTGTCCGCGCGATCGCTCAAATAGTCGAAGCTTGCCCCGAGACCTGCGCCGACATCGAGCACGCGGCCCTTCACGTAGGGACGCACGCGACCAGACCAATACTTCTTCCAGTTGGTCGCGTTAATGAACAGCGAGAGCTCGTCGCCAACGTATTCGTACTCTGCCTCAGTCATCTAACCATCGCTCCTCGGCTGGATCGAGCGTATCGATTCTACGAAATTCTTCGCATCGACGAGAGGCACAACGGTGCGCGCAGTCCTCGAGCTGAGCACCACGAACACACCGATTGCCGGGATCAGAACGGCTTGAAACAACAACACGGTCAGCGTGCCGGCGACACCCGAGGCCCAGCCCGGGATCGCCAACGACGTGCCAAGGCGGATGCACACCGTCAAAACAATGCCCAAGAACGAGCATCCCGCCAGCACCATGGCCAGGATGACGATACGCACCAACGCTACGTCGGCATACACTGCGACCGCGGTTAGGCCGTGTACTACTAGCGACACGAAGTTCATCTTTGATTGGCGGGCGTAGCGTGTACCTCTTTGAGTGTCGATCCGATACAGAGGCAAGCGCGATCGGGTCAGCGTTGCAGCCAAATGATTCCAAATCCCAGCTTGTGAGATGACCGCGCGCAGCACGCTCGTGGGTATCAGACAAAAGTTTCCGAAATCGATGTGCGCACCGGTCAGGGCGCCAAATAGGAGTTGGTAGCCCCGATAGAAGGCGCGAAATGCGGCCGGCTCGCTGCGTCGCGCTCGCCGCGCGCACACGATTGATCCGGGATGACTCACGCTTGCCGTCATCAGCCGCGGCAAGTCGCTCGGCAAGTCCTCGCCGTCGCTGTCCATCACGATCACGCCCGCGCATTCTTCGAGGTCGGTGTGCGTCATCACCAAACCGACCGCAATGGCGCGCTGGTGCCCGAGGTTGCAAGCGAGCCTGACAATCGTAAGCGATTCGAGCTGCGAATGCTCGAGTCCCGGCCAGCCCTCGGGTGCGGGCAACGTCGAAGAATCGTCGACCACGAGCACGCGAAAGCGGAGATCCGATTGCTTGCCGACTTCATCGAGATCGATGAGTAGTCGGGTCAGCGATTCCCAGTCGTTGTAGGCCGGTGTTACGACACAGACGCGATTCATCCCGAAGCCTCATAGCGCACGATTCCGCTTGAAACGAGTTGCTGAGCCCTCGTCGGCCAAAAGGCCGCCCCCAAGTGAGCCTCACTGCGGCCGGCGGCCCGAAGTTTCGTCGACTCGCGCAGAATGGGCTACCGTCCGACCTCCGAATGCGTGACGCACGCACCCTCTTTCGAGCTCCCGCGACGCCGGCCTAGGTCGGCCGTTGCCAATCAAAAATCAATCGGATGGCCCCCGCATCAATCTGGATTCGATCGCGACCTTGGATCGTTAAGCTGGTCGAGACGCTGCCGTTTCTGGCACTGCTCGCCCTCTTCAACGTGAGCGGCTTGCGCGGTGTCGACTACGGCTTTCATCGGGACGAGATCGATTGGCAGATCGAGCCCGTGCATCAGATGCTGAAGACTGGCATTCTCCTGCCAGGCTCGTATATTTACCCTTCGCTCTGCAAGTGGCTCATCATGTTGCCGGCGGCCGCTCACGGCGCTCAGGCTGCGGTCGATAGCGCGGGTAGTCCGGTCGCCGTCCAAGCAGCAATGGTTGCCGAGATGGACAGCGGGCAGCCATACCTTCTAGCCGCGCGCGCGTTGTTCATTGTCATCAGCTCGCTGACGCTGGTTTGGGTGTACGGCGCAGCGCTCGCAGTGCGTCACCGCTGGTGGGAAGCTTTACTGGCGGCCGCGAGCCTCGGGCTATCATGGGAGTATTGTTACCACTCGCGCTGGCTGGCCACCGATTGTGTCTTGGTTCAGTTCGCAGCGTTGACAGTCTTCATGCTCGCGCTCTTTCGCCGGACGAATCGGGCACTCTGGCTATATGGCGCCGCGCTGGCGGCCGGCCTCGGTACCGGCACTAAATATACCGGCGTGTTCTTGCTCGTACCTGTGTTGCTCGCTGGCGCTTTGAGCCTGCCTCTGCGCAAGGTCCGTGCGCAGGCCCTGCGCGCGACACTTCTGTGCCTGCTCGCTTTCGGCGTCTACCTGCTCACGACTCCAGCAACTGTGCTCGACCCGTTTCGCTTCGTGACGGAGACGCGCTCGATCTCCACGTACTACATGCACACGCACGGAGGCTACACGGCCCGCAGCGCGCTGCGGCACATGGCGATCGTATTGAGTTACTTCTCCTTCGCCTATTTTTCTCCCTTTCCATTGCTCTCTGTCGCCCTCTTCTGCGTGATGTTAGGCGGAGGCGCGCTGTGGCTACTTCGAGATGTTCGCTTTGGCGCCACCGTAGCGGGCTTCCCATTCGTATTCCTGATGTTCTTCTGCATCCGGTATCGAGTGGTAATGGTGAGGAACTACCTCTTCGTCGTGCCGTTCCTTTCGCTCCTGGTTGCGCGAGGCTTCGCTGATTTGATGCACTGGTTGCCGCGGCGCTGGCTGCGTTGGGGCGTCGCGGGCGCGATGGCCGCCGCGTTCCTCATCCAAGGCGAGTGGATAGCCGCTGCCGGCGAAAGCATCCGCGACGTTGGCGACGACGCCTTTGTCGCACAAGCGCTCGACTATGTCGCTCGGCGACCAACCGAGTCCTTTCGAGTATCCGGGCTCGTCCGCTCGATGGCCCTCAAGCTGCACCGTAGCCTCCCCGCAAACGTAGTTGCCGACAACGCCGGGGGCCACGTGGTGTTCTTTCCGCGCTCCGAGGGCCCCGGTCCCTGGCAATGGAAAACGAACGACCCGTGGCTCACGGAGCAGGTGTTCGGCCCAAAAGAGGTCAATTTCAACTGGTACGCAAGCTGGGCCGGCCACGACCGGGTGGTGGTCATGACTTTGGAGAAGGCGCGCAGTACCGGCGTGCCGCTGGCCAAGTGACCCCTGAACAAAAGCGTTACCGAAGAACGCGCACCGACCAGTGAAGCACCAGAGAAAGTCGTCAGCAATGCCCACGAAACTTTTGGATTGGTTCTTCGCGCGCCGGGAGATCGCGCTCGCTGCGGTGGACGCAGCTACGCTTTCTGCCGAGCACCGTGAGTTGTTGCGCAGGTCGCAGGTCGCGTTTGACCTTGCCAAGCTGGCGGGCCGCGATCGACTCGAATCCGGTTCGACGATCGCGTTGTCGTTGGATTTGCTGCGGCAATCCGCGTACTGGGCGCTCCGTGCCGGGGTCTCGCAAGTCCAGCCCTCAAGCCTTGACGCCTTCAGCACCGAATCCGAGCAGGTCCTCTCGTCGCACCTGACAGCGAGCAGCGCGGAGCTCGCTGAGCTGTCCCGCGCCTTACGCTCGAATTTTATCGAGTTTGCCGCGCGCTCACCGGAAGAGCAGCGCTCACTGCTCAAGTTGCTTTCGTACACTGCAGCAACGCTCATCGGCGTTGCGCAGCAGCCCCAGCGACGCTTGGAGTGGGCGAAGCTGAAGCGCGCGGCTCGGGTTCTGAGCGTCGTGTTCCCCGTATTTTTGTTGGCCGTAGCAGCGCTGTGGTGGAAAAACCGAGACCTCGCGCAAGGCATGCCCTGGCGCACGAGCTCGGTAGAAATGCAGTGCCATCCCGAGAAGTCCGAGTGCGGGGGCTTCCCCACGAACATCCTCTTTCACACGAAGCTCGAAACGAGTCCGTGGTTCGAGTACGACTTCGGCAAGCCACTCGTCTTCTCATCACTGACGATTCGCAATCGCACCGACTACAAGCCTGAGCTCGCCGTGCCGCTCGTCGTCGAGGCGAGCGACGACGGGCAGCACTATCGAGAGCTCGCACGTCGGGAGGATGTTTTTTTGACTTGGAGTCCCCACTTTGCGGTAACTCGCGCGCGCTACTTGAGGCTTCGCGCGTTGAAGAAGACCTATCTCCACCTGGAAGCGATTGCCGTTCACCGCTGATTGTTAGCTCGCAGCTGTGCCGGGAATTCCGGCGCCCTCAGGCAGACGTGTGCTCTCGCCCGCCAGGCCCAAAGTTGAGCAAACGATCGCCACGCAGAGCGCACTCGGCGCCAGATGCATCGAACGGTGATGCTTCTGGCGCCGAGTGTCCGACTCGATCCTGAATCGCGTTCGGTGCAGCGCCTCGCACGGCGAAGTACGAGCGCTGATCGGTGCAGCGCCCGTTTCCGCTGAGCCCGGGTCAATGCGCCGAAGCCAGCGACGCCTTCGCCTTGCGGCGTGTGACAGCCACGACGATGAACAACACGATCAGGATGGCGGGGAGCACCGCGACCTTGCCGAGCGCGTCAAGGCCGGCTGCAGCCTGAATCGCGGCCAGCGCATCGGGCGTTGGGGCGGCGCCAGCCGGCATCCGACTGGCGATGCCGGCATCATACCAGCCGCCGATCACGGGCAGCACGAAGCTGACGCTCAGCATGCCGGCGCCGCCCATGATCGCGAGACCCAGCGCCCCCGTCTTCGGATAATTCTCGGCCACGAAACCCAGCATGGTGGGCCAGAAGAAGCACACGCCAAAAGCGAACAGGGTGGCCGACAAGAAGAGGACGGCGCCGGTGGTGTGCGACATGGCGTACAGCCCAGCCATGCTCAGGATGGCGCTACCGAACAGCATGCCAAGCGGCGAGAGACGGTGGACGAACGGGCCTGCCAACCGGCGACCTACGGCCATCAAACCCGTGATCCAGACCAGCACCAAGATGCCGGACACGCCGGCGTTCTGGAGAATGGAAGGGATCCACTGACCTGGCCCGAGCTCAGTTGACGCGGTCAGGAGCATACAGGCGACCATCAGTAGGAAGCCGGGGGACAGACAAGCGGCGTACATGGACCCGGTGGACTCACCACGTTCCACACGCGCCGTTTGCGGGAACTTCTGACCGAAGAACGCGAAGCCGTACAGACCGAGTGGCAGGAGCATGGTCGCGAACTGCGCTTGCCAGCCCAAGCCCAGCTTCCCGAACGCGAATGCGAGCAAACCGCCAATGACGATGCCGCCAGGGAACCAGACGTGGAAGTGATTCAGCTTGGTGGTCTGGTTGTCCGGAAACAGCGACGCGACCAGAGGGTTGCACGCGGCCTCGACGGAGCCGTTGGCAATGCCGAACAGCAGCGTACCGAAGAACAGACTCCAGAAGTTCCACGCAAGCAGCGTGAGGATGATGCCCGCCGCGTGCCCGACGAAGGCGACCCCCAGGATGCGCCCGAGGCCCAGGGCATCGACCAACGGCCCACCGAAAATCATGGCCAACGTGAAGCCCCAGAAGGCAGTCCCGTTGATCCAGCCCGCCTCCTGATTGGTCAGGTGGAACTGGGTGACCCAAGCCGCTGTGGCTGCGCCGCGCAGAGCGAAGCTCATCGCAGTGACTACCAACGCGACGCAACTGGCTTTGAAAAGACGAGATGAATTCATGAGCGGTCCGTGGGGTGGGTAGGGCTGACTCGAAGGGTGGCGGCCCAGCGCCAATACGTGCCCAGCCCTGCTGCAGAGCTCCGTCGGGCCCGCTTCCTAGCGAACTAGAAAAAGCGCGGTATTGGCGTTGGTTTGATGCAGAGACGGGACGGCGCGGCGGTAGGAACCGCAGTCACGACGGCCCACCCTTTTCAGTGAACGCGCCCGACGGGAGTGGACACTCAGTCGCAACTCCCAGCGCTCGCGTGCGCGCATAGTTACCCGGACGCGACGATATCTCAAGCATCTACGACCAATGCGCCGTTTTTACAATTCGGCCGCCAACGCTGTAAACTATCAGTTTCGCCGCCCCGCGCCTCTCTGAGGATCTCGACCAATCTGCAGCCTTGATTGGAGAAGGGCCGGGATGGGGAGCGGGAGCGATCGGGGGTATCGGGGGCGAGGCGATACAAATTCGCAGCGGCAAGTGGGTTTGGGGGGGCCACCAGGAAAAGGGCGCGCGGGCCGAGCGGGTCGGTGGTGGGCCGCCGAGCGACACCCATGTCGTGGCTGCGGCCACGCCTGCCCGGCACAGTGGACGGGTGCACCCCTTCGGGTGTCACGAAGCGCGTCGGTTTGGGTAGCAGGCCGTCCGCGGGAGGAATGATGCGCAGAAGGATCTGCGACGCGGGGCTCCGAGCGCCCCCCTCTCTCCGACCTGGACGGCGGAGCACGCCAGGTCGGCCTGATTCGGAGGCAAAGTCGAACATCGGGTGCCGTTAGAAGCGCGCGAAAGGGATTGCGGTTTAGGGGCGCAGTCGGCTTGGCCCTGCATGCCGCGCAAGGATAGGGCAAGCAAAGGCTGCTCGTTCGGGTAGCTACGGACTCGACGCTTGGCCGAAAAAAGCTGCGCGACCGCCTGCCGTTTCTAGGCGCGGCGGCGTACGCTCGGTCACCATGAGTGTGAGCATCGAATACCGCTCGGATCGCGCGCTCAGCGCGGACGAGTTCATCGACATTTTGCAGCGTTCCACACTCGCGCAGCGGCGGCCCGTCGACGACCGCGCGTGCATCGAAGGCATGCTCAAGCATGCGAACCTGATGGTGACGGCCTGGGACGGCGCGACGTTGATCGGCGTCGCCCGCTCGGTGACCGACTTCTTTTATGCTTGTTACCTGTCCGATCTCGCGGTCGACGTCCGGTGCCAACGCACTGGCGTCGGGCGAGCGCTGATCGCGCACACGTTGAGGCAGCTTGGCCCGCGCTGCACAATACGGCTCATCGCGGCACCGGCGGCTGCCGATTACTACGCGAAAATCGGCTTCGTTCAAAACATGAAATGTTGGGAGCTCGGGCACTCCTCGACATGAGGTGAAGTGCGGGCGGCTGCTGCGCAATGGCGGCGGCATGAGAGCGGTGTGAGATCCGCACACAACGGCGCGCCGCCCCCGCAATCAGAGAACGCGGTTGGCTGCGCTGGTGAGTTTGAGCAAAGCTCCGTGAGCTTGACCCACGCCCGTTGATTTTTGCCAAAGGCCTGGTGAATTTTGAGCGACTCGCCGCCTTGTGGGGGGGGCTTGCGGCCACTGACACAAGAGGACTACCCCCATGCGAACCACCCCACTTTATTTGTGTGCTCTGACCGTTACGCTTGCTCTCAGCGGCTGCAGCAGCCCGAGCGCGGGCCCCGGCGCCGGTGACAATGGGGTGGCTGGTTCGACCATGAATGGCGGCTCAACAGAACCCGGCGGAGCTGGCACGGCGTCCGCGGGAGCACCGAGCGGTGGCACGACGGCGGTCGGCGGTTCGAGCTCGGCTGGCGCGATGGCCACGGGCACCGCAGGTACCGCGACGGGTGGCACGGCCGGTACCGCGCTGGATGGCACCGCAGGTAGCTCCATGGGTGGCACGGCCGGTACCGCGATGGGCGGCAGGGGAGGGGGCACCGCGGGTGCCGCGACGGGTGGCAGGGCTGGCGTGGCGACAGGGGGCGGCGCTGGGACTGGCGGCGCGGCGACGGGCGGTGGGGCCGGGACGGGTGGCGCCGCAACCGCCCTAGACTGTTCGGCGATGATGCCGAGCGGCGGCACGCCGCACAGCGGAGCCTCGGCCAACGGCACCGCCGACGGCCTCGGCTACGGCATCTGGTCCAATGGAAGCGGCGGAACCATCAACGTGTTCAGCAACGCTCACGCGTTTAGCGCGTCGTGGAACAATGGTGGGGACTTCCTGGCCCACCTCGGCCTGGATTTCAACGGCTCCAAGAGCTACACCGCCTACGGCACGATCAAAGCAGATATCGTCGAAACGAAGACGGGAACCGGTGGCGGGTACTCGTCCCTCGGCATGTACGGGTGGACGCACAGCCCCTGCGTTGAGTGGTATGTCGTTGACGACTCGTTCAACAAGATGCCGACGCAGAAGGGCAGCGTCACGACCACCATTGACGGGGGCACCTACTACTTGATCTCGAACCCAACGAGCGGGAGTGGTGGCAATGATTGCGAGTCCGGTCACACGGGCTCGTGGACCCAGATGTGGAGTGTCCGCTCGACCGGGCGCCAGTGCGGGACAATCACCGTGAGTGACCACTTCGCTGCGTGGAAGAAGCAGGGCTGGGCCCTCGGGAACCTGACCTCGGTGCACATCAACGTAGAAGTCGGCGGCGGCACGGGAAGCATTTCGTTCCCGGTGGCAAACGTAACGACATCCAGCAACTGATCCACGCTCGTCGTGGCTCTCGGGGCCGAGCCGACAAAGATTCTGCGCAGGAGGTCGCCCGTGGGTCGTTTTTGCGATCAGAACGGGGCGCTCGTCCCATTTATCGGCCAGCATGCAACCGAACCTCTGGGTCTTGCCTTTTTGCATCCTGGCTTTTGGGCCATTTTCTTGTATCCCGACCAAGAAAGTGGCGGGTCCAGCGCCGGCGGAACTCGCCGTCGTCCAGGATGATGACGTCGTGGCCACCTTCTTCGGCGATGACTTCGCCAAAGCCAGTGGCGGCTACACCTATAGCTACGGCGGCAAGACCCACAGCAAAGTCATGAAGAGCAGCTCGGCCGACGGTGGCTCGATGCTCGCCGTCTACTTCGATGACGACTATTCGGGCGTGAACGTCTCGATGGGCAACAGCAAGCTCCTGGACCTGACTCCGTATCGCAAGACGGGGAGCGTCACTTTTTTGATCGAGGGCGGGCCCGCGGCCCAAAAATTCATGATTGGGCTGATGGACGTCCACGCGGACGGGAAGAAGGTCCAAAGCAAGGTGAGCGGCGACAGCTACGCCGTCCTGAAAGAGGGCGCATGGACTCGGTGCACCATTCCGCTTAAAGCCTTCGGCGACGACGGTGTGTATTGGGACGCGCAGCAAAGTCGCGAAATTTCCGCGAAGATGGATTGGAGCAGGATCCAGGATTTTCGCATATCCATCAATCGAGGCGAGAATAAGGTCGAGCCGGGTCAGCCCATCATGTTCTATCTGGACCAAATTCAACTCAGCAAAACTGCCAAGGGCGTGGAAGATCCCGATGCGTACTGGGATGCCTTCCAATCCGACGCGCCCGCGGCGCTGGTGACGGACTTCACGCACTGGAAAGATGGCTGGAAGGCCCAGCACGGCAAATCCGCGGACATCTCGGTCGCGGTCGGAGCGCCGCCCAAGAACGCCCCCGAGGCGGCCAAGGGCCAAGCCCTGAAGGTTGATTTCAAGCCCGGCGATTGGTTTGACGCGTTCATTCAACCCGCGAGCGCGCCCGGGATGATCGCGGATTGGAGCAAGCACTATGGCGTTACTGTTTGGCTGTACACGGACAGGCCGTACCAAGCGTTCGATTTCGTGATCCAAGATCGCGATCACGAGATGTTCTGGACGAAAGTAGGGGCAGGGCGTGGTTGGAACCAAATCCTGATCCCGTTCCGCGCGTTCACGAAGTTCCCGTACTTTCAGCCGCCGGAAGCGAAGGCAAACAACAAGCTGGATTTGGACGGCATTTTCCAATTCGGGATCAAGCCCGGCGGCGACGTGCCAGGAACCCTGTATCTCGCGAACATCCAGCTGACGAACGAGCGCGCCATCGTCAAAGTGAAAGCTCCTGCTGAGCTGCCCGCGGTTTTCCAAGGGGACTTGGCCAAAGTTGTCCAGAAAATCCCGGACATCTACGGCGTCAACGTCGGCCTGTGGGTTCCGGATTTGATCGATCCCGCGTCGTTCAGCGCGGAGAAGCAGCTGAGCCTGGGCGTGGTGCGTTATCCCGGCGGGCTACGCTCCGACGAGGAAGACTGGCAAAAGACGCTCAAAGCAAAGGACTCGACGGTCGACACGGACGAGTTCCTTGATTGGTGCGCGAAGTCCGGTTGCAGGCCGATGTTCACCGCGAATGTCGGTGACGGCACGCCGGAGCTCGCGGCGGCGTGGGTCAAGTACGTGAACCAGACTCGCAAAGGCCCGAAGGTGCAACTCTGGGAGGTCGGCAACGAGATCTACGGTGACTGGCACCGGTACTATGCGAAGTGGGGCAAGGACGGCGGCGTCGCGTATGGCAAGGCCGTGCGCGCCTACGTGAAGGCGATGAAGGCGGTGGACCCGACCATCAAAGTGAGCGCCGTATGGATGCTGAATGGGCCGTGGAATAAGGCGGTGTTCAAAGAGGTCGCTGACGTTGTCGACGCGGTCAGCGTGCACCACTACGCGCAGAACTCGGGCTCGGAAAATGATCTGGGGCTGCTCTCGGCATCGTCCGAAGTCGACGGCCTCATGAGGGACGTCCGCAAGCAGGTGGAGGAGTTGGGCGTCAAAGGCAAGGCGTACGAGGTTTGGCTCACCGAGTGGAATTCCGTCAGCGAAAACCCGGGTCCTCAGATCTTGCAGCACGTGAACGGTCTGTTCGTCGCGGACTACTTGGGTCACTTGGCGCAATCGCCCATTCAGGTCGCGAACCTGTGGGCGCTCTATAATGGCCGAGACAAACGCATGGGTGACTACAGCCTCTTGGCGCCGAAGGGCGATCCTCAAGAGTACAACTTCCGCCGGCCTTCGTATTGGGCGTTCGAAATGTTGTCGAATACGCTGACGGGCAGCTTGCTTCAGGCCAAGACGGATCAAGCGAGCTTGTCGGGCTGGCTGGTCAAGCGCGCGGATGGCAAAACGGCGATCGTGTTCGTAAACAAGAACCTCGACACGGACTACAAGACCACGCTCAGGGTGCCCGGGCTCAAGGGCGAAGCCACGATGGAAGTGTTGACCAGCGACGACTCGGGCGGTCTTGTGGGCCCGGATGCAACGGGCAAAACACACGCCTCCACCGGTCCCAAATTGCAGAAAATTAGTTTGGCCAATGGCTCAACGCTCGTGCTGCCGAAAGCGTCCATCGTGACCTTGCAATTCTGAGAGAAGGCGGCACCCCACGCTTGGAATGCAAGTGTGGGGTGTGCGAAGCTACGCGGGCTCGTGAGGTACTTGACGCTCGTACTGACCTTGGCAGGCGCGGCGCTCGGCGGCGTGAGCTGCGGCGGCAAGTCGCTCACGCCAACCACGCAGGATGCGGGCGCGCCTGCTGCGCCGGCCTCGAGCCAAGATGCGGGAGGTCACGACGCGGGGCGCGCGCCGAAGGAACACCGCGCGAGCCGCGCGCAATGTCGGACCGAGCGCGCCGCGGTCACGCCGGCCTCCGACGGCTGCCCGGTAAATGCCTTGCACTGCGCGCAAGACTCGGACTGCAGCGCTGGAAGCAATGGGCGTTGCTTCGACGTAGGCCTTTGCCCATCGGACTGCAGCTACGATGATTGTTCTCAAGATTCGGATTGCGCGCACCGAACGCCCTGCTTTTGTCGGCCGAGCGCGACCGACAAAAATTACTGCTTCACCCTGAGCAATTGCAGCGTCGATGCCGACTGCGGCGATGGCGGCTATTGTTCACCGAGCCTCATCACTAGCTCGTGCATTTGCGAGAACGAATCTTGCGCCGAAGGCTACTTCTGCCACACCGCACGAGACGGCTGCCTCGACGACAGTGATTGCCAGGCCGGGCAGTCGTGCGCTTTTGATCGCAGCGCACAGCAGTTTTCCTGCCATTCCTGCCTCGTTCGGCCCTGAGCGCTGTCCCTACGGGCTACCTCGGCGCCCAGCTCACTGACGTTTCGCGCTGAGCGAATAGTTCACCGTGCACGGCAGTGTCGAGTATTTCCCTCCAGAAGAGCTGAGCTGATCGGTGCAATCCGAGTTGCTCGCCACGGTCGCTGCAGAATAAACGTACACGGCCGTGCCCTTGAACGAGGGCGGCGGGGAGCCGGCGGCCAGGCTCAAGGTAAAGGTCGTCGCGAGCGTGAGATCGCAGTGGCCCTCCGCCCCCGCGTCACTGCCGTCGACGTTGGCCGTCACGACTGACGTCAAAGAGCCGGTGGTGGTGGCGCTCGCGCTCACCGCCGCGCTCGCCGCCCCCGTCACTTCGTTGCTGCCGTCGCTCTGTGCGAGGTAGAGCGTCGGCCCATCGTCCTGCGACAGCTGCACCGTGACGTCCCACGGATTGTCGGCGCCGATGCCCGAGCCGCAAGTGTTGGTGCCCAGTGTTCCGACGACGCTATAGGTGCCGAGCGCAGTGCCGGGCAGCGTCGCCGCGGGAGCGCACGAGCCAATGCCCACCATCGCCGCCAAAAATAGCGGCCCCAGCACGTATGTCTTGGCGAACTGGCCGGCGCGCTCGCGCAATTCAGAGTTCATGCGCGCAGTAGAGCATCGCGCCGAGCGCCTGAGCGAAACCGAAACGATTCGAAATAGTTGCGATTGCTCAAGACGCAGTGGCCGAAATCATTGGTCACAATGCACTTCTTCTTCAGCGTCAACCGCGCGCGCGACGGTCCCAGGCAACCGGAAAAATTGTTCACCGGCCGCACGACTTCTTTGCGCGCGGCATCCAGGTTCGATCCGCGCGCGACGCAAAGTTTTAGTGATGCTAACGAGGAGCTAAGCATTCCTTGGATTCGGAGCGCGTGACGCCGCGGTAGCGCGGTCGACGGTGGTCGACGCCCGGTGGCCTTTGGTCTCCCTATCCTCAAGACTTCGAGCCGCTTTGGCGTGGTTATGATAGATTACCAATCCAACGCCCTTTGACTCCCTGCGCGCATTTGCGCCAGCGAAACGTTCCGGGGCGCCTCAGCTTCCACCGGAGAATCGCATGTATACGAAATGGCTGCCCGCACTAGGTTACGGATTGTCGATGGGGATCATCGGCTGTGGAAGTTCGACCCCGGGGACGTCGAATTCGGGCAGCAGCCGCGGTGGCTCGGCCGGCAGCTTGGCGACGGCGGGCTCAGCGGCGGGGGGTAGCGCGAACGGCGGAACCGCGAGCGGCGGAACCGCGAGCGGAGGCACTGCGACCGGCGGCACTGCGAGCGGCGGCACTGCGAGCGGAGGCACTGCGAGCGGAGGCACCGCGACCGGAGGCACCGCGACCGGAGGCACCGCGACCGGAGGTGCGGCAGTTGGCGGAAGCGCCGGCAGAGGTGGCGCTTCGACTGGCGGAAGCTCGGGCACCGGCGGCAGTGGGGGGGGGGCAGGCGCTGGAAGCAGCACCGCCGTGCTCCCGAGCAAAGGCTGTGGCGTCATGGGTGGTGCGAAAACGCTGACCACCGGCGGCATGTCGGTTGCGAAGGGTCTTGCCACGTCGACCATCCTCAAGATCACGAGCGGCGGAATGAGTCGCGAATACGTGCTCGACATTCCGGCGGATTACGATCCGACGAAACCGTATCGCCTGATCTTCTCCTGGCACCAGGTGGGTGGTTCGGATACCGCCAACGCGGTTGGCCAGTATCCCGCGTTTCCCGGATCCAACTTCGACGCAACCAACTACGCTTTCTTCGGGCTCCACCGCGAAGCGACCGCGGCGAAGCAGCCCGCCATCTTCGTAGCGCCCCAGGGTATCGGCGGTCAGCCATGGAATTACACCCGAGACGTGGTGCTCTTCGACGACCTGCTCGCCCTCGTCGATGCGAACCTGTGCATCGACGACAACCGGGTCTTTGCCACGGGCTTCAGCTTCGGCGCGATGATGACGTATGCTCTGTCGATCACGCGTCAGACGAAGCTGCGCGCGGTGGTCGCCATGGCGCCGGCCAACTACTCTCTTCCTCCCGGTACGGTGACCGATACGAATGCGGCGCCGATCGCGTACATGGGGACAACCGGCATGAGCGACGGCACGTGTCCGTGGATCCACAGCGACGCGGCGAAGGAGGGCGGGAAATACTGTGCTCTCGCGCACGCTAACGACAATGGATGCACCGGGACCATCCAGACGACGACGGCTGGTAGCAAGAAATACCTCTGCTACGATTTCGTCGGTTGCAAGGCGGGTTATCCCGTCAAAGTGTGCACGTTCGATGGCGCGCACACCCCGGCGAGCGTGGATGACGGCAGCTCGACCGGGGATGACGGATTGAAAGCTTTCATTCCACCGCTGGCCTGGCAGTTCATCTCGCAGTTCTGAGCAATGCGGGCCGGCCGCACGGGTCGCTGGTCGATCTGAGGCGGCTAGCGCCCCGCCACGGATGGGTCGTCAATGCAGGAAATGAGAGGCTGCCGCGTTTCCCCTCTGAACGCGCAGCCTCTGCGCTCGCCTGTCGTGTGATCGCGGAAGCGGTCGTCCGCCGACCCGACGACAGAGCGGTCCATACGCAGACGTCGACGCCCGCGCTCTAGAGTGCGGGGGTCCTCACCATCAGAACGAGCCGCTGCTTCCTTGGGTCAGATACATCTGATCGAGCCACGCGGTACCTCCATTGGACGTGCATTGGATCTGGATGTAGCTGGTTCCGGGATCGGCCGTGCCCGAGCCCGATGCGGTCTGCCAGTTGGTGGTTGAAACGCCGACGCCCGACTGCACGGCGAAGAAATCCGGACCAGCGCCATTGATACAGGCTCCCGACGCGTCGACGCCGGTAGCGAACGACAGCAGGCACAACACTACGCTCGCCGTGTCCTGTTTATACTTGAAGCCCAGGGTGAAAAGCTTGCCGCCACCATTTCCAACGCTAACGCACTGAGTCAGTGAATTGCCCGATCCCAAGCTGATCCTCGCAGAGCCAGAGCGCGGACAGTTGTCAACGTCGGATGCGTCCCACCTGACCGCCGTCGCGTCGAATCCCCAACCGGAAAGGGATGAATTGTCAAAACCGCCATTCGTGATTTGATTACCGCTGCTCTTCTGGGCGCAGACGCAAGAATTGTGCGCTTGGTCGCACGCCTTGTAGCTAAGTGGAGTGCAGTTGGAATCAGCTGTGCATTCCACGCAGCTCGTGCCGTTTTTGCAGGCGGGAATGGTGCCGCTGCAGGTGCCGCACGTGTAGCTGCCTGTGCAGCCGTCCGAGACCATGCCGCAGCTCTTTCCTGAGCACGCGGTGAACATGGGCGTCGGCGTGCAGACACATTTGTTGCTGACGCAATTCGGGGTCGAGCCGCCGCACGTGCCGCACGTGTAACTGCCTGTGCAGCCGTCCGAGACCGTGCCGCAGCTCTTTCCTGAGCACGCTGTCGCCATCGGGGTGGGCGTGCAGACGCAATTGTTGTTGACGCAATTCGGAGTCGCGCCGCTGCACGTGCCGCAGGCGTACGTTCCGCCGCAGCCGTTCGAAACCGAGCCGCAGTTCTTGCCAGAGCACGCTGTCGCCATCGGGGTGGGCGTGCAGACGCAATTGTTGTTGACGCAATTGGGGGTCGAGCCGCCGCACGTGCCGCACGTGTAGCTCCCTGTGCAGCCGTCCGAGACCGTGCCGCAGCTCTTGCCTGAGCACGCTGTCGCCATCGGGGTGGGCGTGCAGACGCAATTGTTGTTGACGCAATTC
>JBDTJC010000063.1:0-13213 GCA_039936055.1 Polyangiaceae bacterium
GGTTGGTAGTGGTCGTATAGATCGAAGAAGGCGTCGTAGGGGTTAGGGCGTCCAAACGCTATCGAGTCGACATAATCGTATCAGTATGCGAACTCGTCGATGCCGGCCGAGGGGTCGCTCGGTTGGCTGCGCAAGCAAGGAAGTCGCACCCGACTCCCTTGCTTGGTGTCCACGCACTCGATGGCTCCGACTCCCTCCAGCACGGAGCTGCCTGCCAAAAGCGAGCGAACTCGCTTCCGCAAGTGTTTGCGGAACACCGCGGGCAGAAGGCCCTCCCCAAGGTTCGCAGTTCGGTCGGTAGGCTGGGCCTTTGCATGTCGTTTAAGGGTCAGGGTAAAGCGTGAATCGTCTCAGTTAATCGGCGCTCGTGACGGCAGCGATGCTTCGGCAAGGCCGTTTCCTGCTGCGCGAGCTCTGCTACTTCGACTGGGTGGGTTTCGGAAACGAGCCGGCCATGCGGACTTCGATCGCGCCGCCGAACGCCGCGTAGGGACTCTCGGTGGCAATTCGGCAGGCCTCGTCGAGGTCCGCGACGCGCACAGCGACATAGCCGAGGACGGCCTCGCGGCCCTCCGCATACGGCCCGTCGACGACGAGCGCCGCTCCCTTCTTGCGCACTGTCTTGCCCTCGCGCATGAGCCCCTCGACGCTGTCGAGCTTGCCGCGCGCGGACAACTCTTCCGTCCACTCGACGAAGCGAGCGAACATTTCCTTCGCGCGCGCGTCGTTCCAGTCGACGCCCTCGTCGCGAAGAATGAGCAGCGCGACCTTCGGTTCGCTCACGAGGCCACCGCCGCGCTCGTCGGCGCTGCCGCGGTGACTTTGGAGTCGAACGGGTTGCCCTTGCCGGTCGTCACGTACTGCGCGAGCGATAACAGGAAATGCGCCCAGCCCATCGTGCTCCGCTCGTAGCACTCGTCCTTGCTCGGGTAGCCCGCGTGCGCGAGGTCGAGCCGCGTCTTGCCGCCAGCGAGCGGCGTCAGGGTGATCGCGAGCTCGGTGCCGAGCCATTCCGGGTTGTCCTGCACTTGCACGCACGTCATCACAATGCCGCAATCGTCAGCGCGGTCGAGCGTGAGCGTCACGGCGCGCGGGCCGAACGGGAAGGTGAAGCGGCCGGCGGTATCGAGCTCCGTGTCGGCGGCCAACCAGGCGCGGAAGCCGTCGCGTGTGCTGATCGCGGTGCGGAGGGTGGCGACGGGGGCGGTTATCTCGATGCTGTTTTCGATGGTGTACATGTTGGTCTGTGTCCTTTCACCGAGTCGTCGTACGGCGCGCGCAGTTCCGGACAATGAGCTGTAAGTTATCGTGATCGCTCGGGTTCGAGCGCCGAGAGCCGGTCCACGAGGAACCGTCGCTCGGGCTCAGTGCCCGCTAGTTCCAGGGCGCGCCGGTAGGCGGTGCGCGCGGCGCGGACATCGCCACGCGCAGCCTCGAGCTGGCCGATCGCAGCGGCGAGCACCGGATCGTCGTCGAGTCGGCCGTCCCCGGTAACGAGCGCGAGCGCACGTAGCCCCGCCTTGGGGCCGTCCGCGCGGCCGATCGCGATCGCGCGCTGCATCGCGATCACCGGTGACGGCGCGAGCGCGAGCAGCTTGTCGTAAAGGCCGACGATCGTGCGCCACGGCGTCGCAGCGTAGGTTGGCGCGAGCGCGTGCGCCGCGGCAATGCCGGCTTCGAGGTGGAACGGCGATAGCGTGTCGCCGCTGGCCGCGGCGGCCAGGTGCTCGAGCCCGCGCGCGATGAGCCTGCGATCCCAGAGCGCGCGATCCTGGCGATCGAGCGGGACGAGCTCGCCAGCGGCGTCGGTCCGTGCGGCGAGACGTGAGGCCTGCAGCAGCAACAGGGCGTGCAGTGCGTGTGCGCGCGGCGTTGGCCGGCCAGTCACGAGGAGCTCGGACAAGCGGATCGCGGCGCGGCACAGATCAACGTCGATCTGCTGCGCGCCAGCGTGCACGCTGTAGCCCTCGAGAAACAGCACGTACATCGTACGGAGAACGGCATCCTCGCGCGCCTCGAGATCGGCAGGAGTGAGGCAGCGCGCGTCGAGGTCGAAGTCGACTGCTTCGTCCCGCAGCGTCTGGCGAGCGCGGGCGAGGCGCTTTTCGAGCGCGGCTTCCTCGGCATAGAGCGCGCGGCACAGCGCGGAGATCGGGAAGCCGCACAGGGTGCGTAGTGCGAGCGCCAGCGAGCTCTCGACGGGCAGTGCCGGGTGACAGCACACGAACATCATCGCCAGGAGCGCGTCGTCGCCGTGTGCGTCACCGGGTGGCGGTGCCTCCAGCGCGAGCGCGTCGAGATCCCGATCGCCGTTCGGGACGAACCAGGCGGCGCGCCGCAGGGCGTCGATAACCTTGCGCCGAGCGACGGTCTGCAGCCACGCGCCAGGCTCGGCCGGCATGGCGGTCGGACCGCGCCATTGCTCGACCGCAGCGACGAAGGCTTCCTGAACGCCAGCCTCGATGACGTCGAGGCGCCGCGCGCCGAACACGCGCGCGAGCGACGCCGTGATCGCCGGCGCATGGGCTCGGTAAAGAGCGTCCAGATCAGCAGGAGGAGCGGCTGTAGTAGTCACAGTGACGGCGCGCCGAGTTTGCCACTACTCGGCAGCCACGCTGCCAAGCGCAGCTGCTGGGCGCGCCCCTTTCCGCAGGATGCCCGCCACGAGCAGCAGCGAGATGAGTACGCCGAAGACACCTGGACCGGCAAAGAAGTACTTCCAGGCGAGCACGGTGTTGGCGATTTGGCAGGCTACGAGCGCCCACGCAATGACGCGGAGGCGGGGCCAAAGCTCGGTCGGCAGGTTGTCCAGCTCCCATGCGAGCACAGCGGACAGCAACAGGAAGATCGTCGCCGTGAGACCAAAGCCAAACCAGAAGCCGTACCAGGTGCAATCAGCGCCGTTGAACGTGAAATGAACCCGCTTCATCGCATCGAAGACGGTATCTGCCGCTGCGCCCAGGCTTGCCTGAGCGAGCATCCCTCCGGCGGTGTGCATGGCGCAAAAAATCGCGAGCAAGATGCTGGCCGCGCGGAACGGCGTGACGAGCTTCATCGTGCTTCTCCCGAGTGCCGAGCGAGCCACGACAGCACGCGCTCCCAACCCGCGGCATGCCCGGCACAGGCGTCGTGGGCCGTACCGAAGCCTTCGTGGCGCACGACGACGCGTGTGCCGCCTTCGATCGCCGTGAAACGCCAGGTGACGGTGGTAATACCTGCGCCCGGAGCCCAGTGGGGCTGCCAGGTCTGCACGAGTTTGTGCGGTGGGTCGATCTCGAGGAATTCTCCGGATACTGAAAATGGCTTGCCGTCTTGGCTAATGCCGTCGGTTCGCCAGGCGCCTCCGACCCGGACGTCGCCGGTCCATTTCGTCGTTCGATAGGTGTCGTCCGAGCCCCACCATTTCGTCAGTTCCTCGGAGGCGATCGCTCGAAAGACCCGCTCGGGCGGTACGGCGATGTCGATCGTTGCCAGCAGCATGCCTTCGGTCACATCCGCCACCGCTTTGGCGACGCTGTCTTTCACGGGGTTCATTTCTCGTTCTCCAAGTGGCGCTTTAAGTGGGTTAGCGTAGAAAGCCAGAAGCTTCGGTAGCCCTCTACCCAGCCCGCCACTTGCTGCAGAGGCCGAGGGTGAAGCTGATAGACGCGCTCTCGACCGACGCGGTGCTCCGACACCAAGGCGGCTTCGCGGAGCACCCGCAGGTGCTTCGAGATCGCCGGTCGCGTCTGCTGGAAGTCGGCGGCCAGAGCATTGACTGGCGTCGGCCCGGCCCTCAACCGATCGAGGATTGCTCGCCGCGTGGGGTCGGCAACGGCGCGAAATACGTCATATCGGTCTTGGGCGCTGGTCATAGCTTACTTCGGAATAGGTAACCGTATGGTTACGTTATGTCAAGGGCGCGGAGCAGGAATTGCGATCAGTCGAAACGATACGTATCCCGATCGCGACGGATTCTAAGCGAGCGTTTCCGCCAGCAGGGCTTGCATCGCCTGCCAGGATCGTTCATCGGCCGCCTGATCGTAGGCCGAGCCGGGGCGCTGAATGCCGCGTTCGGTGAAGCCGTGCATCGCGTTGGCGTAAACGTGAAGCTGCCAGTCTGCGTTTGCCTTCGTCATCTCCTCTTCGAAAGTTTGGCGATGCTCGCGAGTGACGAACGGATCCGCCGCGCCGGTACATACCAGAATCGACGCCCGCACCGTGTTGGCTGCGGCCGGAGCTCGTGTCACGAGGCCACCATGGAAGCTCACCGCGGCCCGGAGCGGGGTGCTGCTGCGCGCCAGCTCCAGCGCCGCAAGTCCTCCAAAGCAAAAGCCAATCGCGGCAATCCTCGACGCGTCGACGGATGACTGCTCACACAAGCAGTTCAGCGCCGCCACCAGGCGCGAGCGAAATGTCGCAGGCTCGGCGACGAGGCTGGTGATGACTTCCACCCCGCGTTCGCGGCTTTCGAACACCTCGCCGAACAAGTCAGGCACGAACGTGACGTAGCCGAGCTCAGTGAGCCGCTCCGCTCGTTCTCGCTCGTGCGGACCCGGTCCCGTGCCTCCGTGGAACACCGTCACGCCAGGGTGACGCCGTGCCACGGAGGTCTGAGGCTCGAATACAAAACCTGTGAAGCTGCGGCCCGCCGAAGCAAACTCGACTAGCGTTTCGATCATTGCGCCTATCCTTTGTCTGGAAAAACGCAGTCTTAATTATCACCAATTTGGCCGAAAAGTCAACGCTCTTGGCCCCTGCCTCGGTAACCGACTCCGCGTCGGAATGCGAAACCGTCCGAACGTTGCGAGCACCGTGCGGCGCGAGACTCGAAAGCTGACGTAGGCGTCGCGTTGGCGCTCGCGCTCGCTTTCACCCGCGCCGTTGTCTTCATCTGGACGTCGACCGAGTGCCGCTTCGTGGACACGCCGAAGTATGCCCTTCGTTCCCACGCTGAATGGCGTCAGCCCGGTCCGCCGTCGCACGACGGCGATGCTTTTCGCTATGTGCCGGCGGGGTTATTTTCGGTGACCGCTGGTAATTGTGACATCGGATTCGAGCTTTGCGCCGTCGCAACGCTCAGGCGAGCGTTGCGGCGGGCTTGCGGCTGTTCGGTGGTCGAGTCGGCCAATCGAGCGCCGCTGGTTCGGCGTTCAGGGCTGATACGCGCGGCATGAGCGCAAACGCAGGGAGTGGTGGGGTAGACGAGCGAGCGCACATCGAACAGCGACACTCGATGCGACGCAGCGCCTGACCTCCACAGGTGCGCATCCTGGATGATCGGTGCGAGCATTTGGCAAACCGTGGGGCGACGTGCGTCGTCGATGAGCAGTTCAAGCTCGGCTTTCGCGCGACCGATACGTCGCGGTGGCTCCTTGCATCCTTCGGGGGGCTTGATAGGTGGTACCGTTCGGGCAGACATGCCGGATGGTTAGAACAACGGACCCCTTCGAGCGGATCCGGCGCGCGATCGCGGCTCGCCTACCGGACTACTCCGTCCATTCAACGGTGAAGCTCGGTGAAGGCCTCGACAACCAAGCTTACGAGATCAACGGCGAGCTCGTAGTGCGCCTTAGCAACGTCATCCCCGACTCACTCCGCGCCGAGACCGTGAAACGTGAAGCCGATCTTCTTGCTGCGGTAGGCTCCATCTCGACTCTACCCGTTCCCAAGCCTGTCTTCATGTCGCCCGAGGAGGGGTGTCTAGCGTATTTCAAGCTCCCGGGAGTGTCCCTGCTTGAGCTGGCTCGGCAGCACCAGTCGACCTGGGAACCGTCCGTCGCGCGCGCTCTCGGCGGATTTCTGACGGCGCTGCACGGAACGTCAATCGAAACGGTGGTGGCGTTCGCGAACCGAGAGCACGTCGAACTCGTCGAGTGGCGCGCTGAGGCTGCAGACTGCTACTCTAGGGTCTGTGCGGAAATCCCCGCACCCTACCGCTTAGCGCACGAGGCTTTCCTCGCCTCACCGGTGGCCGAGCCATCCTACACCGCGGTGTTTTCCCACAACGACCTCGGGATCGAACACGTTCTGGTCGACCCGGTAACGCGAGAAGTTACGGGCATCATCGACTGGAGCGACGCGGCAATCGTAGACCCGGCCAATGATTTCGGCCTGCTGCTCCGTGACCTCGGGCCGGCCGCGCTTGACCTCGCTCTTTGCGGCTACCGGGGACATACGAATGACATCGCAGCGCTTCGCGAGCGCGCGCAGTTCTACGCCCGCTGCAAAGTGCTCGAGGACTTGGCGTACGGTCTTGAGTCCGGCCGTTCTCTCTATGTTGATAAGAGCATTGCTACCATGTCGTGGTTGTTTTTGTCTGCATGACGATTCGCGGTCTTGCGGCACACCGACGTGACCAGAAAAACGGCGACGGCTCTCCGGCCAATGGCGGCTGGTCGAACTGGTGGATGGCTGGCGCGTGGTGTGCCCGTTGTCCGGAGTGAGCAGCGGCAGCTCGCGACGAGCGATGCTAGAAACGAACGAAATGGGAGCAACAAGTGCGCTCATCGGTCCGGCTGTGTTGGCGCGGGGCATCGTTGCCACCGCCATTGGGGGCTACGCGACGGTGCTGCTCCAGGTAGTCCTATTGACGTACGTGATTATGCCGCGGGTCACGCGCCTTCTCGGCGGTTGGCTGTTCAGGCGCTGAGCTGCGTTGCGGGGCGGAAGCGGAGGCGAGGTCTCAGCGGGGCGGTTCAACGCTCGCCCAGCGCTCCGCGATCTTCCCGCCGGCGAAGCGCCAGATGACAATGCCCTTGAACCAGATGCTCTTGCCGCTGGCCGCGTCCGTCGCGCGCCAAACGTTGCGGCAGACGACTTTGTCGCCTTCGGCGATCATGTCCTCGATCGTCACGCTCAGATCCGGAAAGCGCGCGTGCATGCCGCGCATCATCGCCTTGTCACCCTCGCGACCGATCGGCTTTCCGCCCGGACCGTCGTGATCCATGAAGTTCGCAGCCAGCGTTTCGTCCGCAATATCAACGTTCTTCTGGTTCACGAACGCCTCGAAGTGCCGGCGAACGTAAGCCTTCATCTCGTCATTCGTCATGTCGATTCTCCTCCTCCTTCCATATCAAAGAACTAACTGAAGGATCGGCGGGTCGCAGAATTCGCGTCGGCGTCGGCCCGCCGTCCTCTCCCTGCGCGTGGGGTCCGCGCACCGAAGCAAAAAGAAATGTCCGCCAGCCCGGTCCGTGCGCGTTTCCCCGGTGGAGGTACCAACATGACAAATGTATCACTTGGAAATCACTCGAAAATTGTTTGCCGCCGTGCGGACCAGTCCCGAATCCGTTCGTTTTACACGGACGTCCTGGGGTGTGAGTTGACGAAGCAGACGTCGGATGTCGACTACATCCGCTTCGGCGCGGGCTTTTTCCTTGCGGTCCTCTACCAGAACGAGGCGCTCAGCGAAGACAACGCACGGGCGTCGATCTGGCTCGAGCTGCAGGCGACCGATCCTGCGATGCTGACGAAACGAATCGTTGAATTCGGCGTGCACCGCATCGAAATCCCGGGCGCGGAGCACCTATACTTCCAGGCCCCCGGGGGGCAGGTCTTCCGCGTCGTCGCGCGCGGTGAGGATCTATCGCGCTTCGAGCACTGAACGGGCCCGGCTGTACTCGTAAAGGAGAATAAGATGCAAACCGATCAGATGACTCAACAAGGAATTCGGCCCGCGACCGCGACGGCTCGTGCGGCAGACACGGCGCGCGCGATCTCGGATGGCGAAATTGTGCTCGCAACGATCGACGTTCCTGCGACGCCCGAGCGCGTGGTGCGGGCGATGATGACCGACGAATGCGAACGCTGGTGGGGTGCAACCGGCGTGTACTCGACCGACTCGTGGCAGGCCGCGCTGCGTCCTGGCGGCCCATGGAGCCTGATCACACGCTTGCCGGATGGCACGCCCCTGCCGTCGAGCGGCGTTTTCCTCGAGGTCACGCCGGAGAAAATCGTGCAGACAAGGCGCTACGATTTTCCGCACCCGACGCTGGCCGGGCACGTGACGACCGTCACCACGCACTTCTTAGCCACCGATCGC
This sequence comes from Polyangiaceae bacterium, assembly GCA_039936055.1. GTDB lineage: Bacteria > Myxococcota_A > Polyangia > Polyangiales > Polyangiaceae > PMG-095. The sequence continues at coordinate 8,024 of JBDTJC010000063.1, forward strand.
GGCACGCGGATCGTCGTCCGCCACGAGGGCTTCGGCTCGACCGAGCCCGCGTTCGAGCACGCGGGCGGCTGGGAGAGGATGCTCGATTGGCTCGGCGAGCACTTGCGGGCGGAGGCGAGCGGGCAATGAGCCAGTTCGTCTTTCTGTATCGCGAGGCAACGAGCCCGACGCCGCGGGAGCTCGAGTCACGCATGGCAAAGTGCCTCGTGTGGTTCAAGGAGTTGGAGGACAACGGGCACCTTGCGTACTATGGCCATCCCCTGAATCGGACGGACGGGCGCGTCGTGCGCAAGGGGGACGTCACGGACGGGCCGTACGCGGAGACCAAGGACATCGTGATCGGGTTCTCGATCATCGACGCCAAGGATTTCGATGAGGCGGTGCGCTTGGCGGACGCTTGCCCCCTCGTCGAAGCCGGCTGCCTGATTGAGGTCCGGCCGGTGCTCACCCTCTGATGAAGCCTGACGATGCATTCTACCGGCGTGAGCGCGCGCGCCTGCTCTCTGCGCTCACGCGCGTCTTCGGCACCGCGAACCTGGCTCTGGCCGAGGACGTCGTGCAGGAGACGCTGGCGCACGCCTTTGAGGTCTGGACGTATCGCGGCGTGCCCGAGCACTACTCGGCGTTGCTCATGACTGCCGCAAAGAACCGTGCGCTAGACGTCTTCCGCCGTCAGCGCACCGCGCACAAATTTGCACCGACAATCGAGCGGGCGATGCAGAGCGAGTGGCTTCTGCGCCCGACCGTGGAGGAGCTGTTTCTGCCCGCTGCCCTGCATGACGACGAGCTACGCATGATGTTTTCGGTGTGCCAGCCGCAGCTCGCCGAAGAGGTGCACGTCGCGCTGATGTTGAATCTCTTGTGCGGCTTCGGCGCGCAAGAGATCGCGCGCGTGTACCTCGCCAGCGAGTCCGCGATCGAGAAGCGGATTTCGCGGGGCAAGGCCGTGCTTGCCGCCACGCCGCGCCTGTTCGAGCTGATAGCGGCGGATTTCGCTCCTCGCCTCGCGTCCGTCCACCGGGCGCTGTACGTGCTGTTCAGCGAGGGCTACCACGGCGCGGATGACGAGCTCGTCATTCGCGAGGAGCTCTGCCGCGAAGCACTCCGGCTCGCGCGTTTGCTCGTCGATCATGCCCCAGCAGCGACCCCCGCCAGCTTCGCATTGGCCGCGCTGATGTACTTGAACGCAGCGCGCCTACCGGGACGCACCAATCAGCTCGGGGAGCTTGTCGCCCTGGCCGATCAGGAACGTTCGCGCTGGGATATACGGCTGATCCTGGAAGGCCTCGCGCTGCTCGATCGCGCCTCAACGGGCACGGAGATTTCGCGCTATCACATCGAGGCGGCAATCGCGGGGCTACACGCTTCCGCGCCGAGCGCGTCAGAGACGCGTTGGGGCGAGATCGTTATTCTGTACGATCGCTACATGCGTCTAGCGCCCTCGCCCGTGATCGCGCTGAACCGCGCAATGGCGATCGCGGAGTGCGAAGGTCCGACGAATGGGCTCCGTGCGCTGGCGGCAATCGACGGTGTGGAACGGCTCCGTGACTACCCGTTCTACCCGGCCGCGCTCGGCGAGCTCGAGCTGCGCGCCGGGCGACGCCGAGCGGCGCTCAGCCACTTCGAGGCAGCGTTTGGCCTGGCGCGGAATGACGCTGAGCGCCTTTTCTTGACCCGTCGCCTCGCGGCGTGTGCCAAGTAGACCCAATCGTCCATTCTCAGTCGGCGCCTGCAATCAGACTCGCCGACGACCTGCGTGTCGAGGTCCCCGTGAACGACTACCCGACGCGCGAGTCATTCGCGCGGGCGCTCGTGGCTTTCGGTGCGATGGTAGAGCACGTTGAGTTGCTCTCCGATCTGGCCGGCGACGACGAGGCGATGTTGCTCTACGATTTGGTCGTGCAAGGGCTCGGCCCGATGCGCACTGTCGAGCACTTCACGGTGAAAGCCGGCCGCATCGTGCGCCTACGACAGATACATGACACCTTTGCGATCCGTGCAGCGGGGCTCGGCTCGTGACCCCCCGAGCTGCGGGGTTGACGCGTCGGGTGCAGCTCGACGTGCCGGTAGAGCGAGCGTTCGCGGCAGTCGGTACGCTCGCGGGCGTGCGCGGCTGGTGGACGCCGCTGGTGTCGGGCTCGACCAAAGAAGGCGGTCTGCTCACACTTCGCTTTAGAGGGCTCGACGAGACGATCCGGTTTCGGGTCGAAGCGTGCAAAGCACCGACTGCCGCGCGCTGGCTCTGCCTGGGGCACGACTCGTTAGAGGACTGGGCGGGCACGCACCTCTCATTCACCGTCCGCGCGCGAGCGGATGGCTCGAGTGAGCTCGAGCTGCGCCACGTAGGCCTTGTCCCGGCGCTCGAGTGCTACGCTTCCTGCCGAGCTGGCTGGGAGCACTTCATCCGAAGCCTCGTCGCCTGGGTCGAGACAGGGCGAGGCCAACCGTTTGGCGACGAGGAGCGCTCGGAACACCCGCCCAAGGCTCCTCGTCGGAAGGTCAATCGAGCAGCCGCGCGGGCCCCTGCAGCGGTTGAGCGGTCCGCCGGGGAGAGTGCCTTTGCCGGGCTCGTCCGCACGTTCGCCGGTGATCGACGCATTACGCCGCCCAAAGCTAAGCGAGGGAAATTCGGCTCGAATGGCCTGAAGGTCGATGGGAAGATCTTCGCCATGTGGGTACGCGGCGCGCTCGTAGTGAAGCTGCCGCAACGTGAGGTCGACGCCGCGGTCGCCGCCGCGCGCGGTGAGCGCCTGTCGATGGGCCCCAGCCGCGTGATGAAGGAATGGCTCGTGGTGCGCGAAGACCAGCGCCGCTGGCCCGCGATCGCCCGTCGCGCACGGCAATTCGTCGCGCGAGAGACGTGAACGCCGGGAGTAGGGCGCTCTCCCTCGCCGAATCCGGTCATCCCCGTTGCGGTCGATGGGCGAAGAGCAACTGCTCGCGCAGGTCCTTCGTGATCCGCGAATTTGTCTTGACGTAGTTGCTCGCTCGCACGATATTCAACCCAAGGGTTGAGTATTGACACCGATGCAAAGCGAAGCAATCTGGACGGCGCTAGCGGATCCGACACGGCGCGCGATACTCGAGCGGCTGTCACGCGGGCCGACGCGCGTCACCGACATCGCGGCGCCCTTCGATATGTCGCTCAACGCGGTGTCGAAGCATATCAAGGTGCTCGAGGCCTCCCGCCTCGTCCGACGCACGCGTCAGGGGCGTGAGCACACGCTCGAGCTCGATCCGAAGCCTCTCCGCGAGGTCGTGCAGTGGGCCTCGGACATCGAGCGGTTCTGGTCTGGGCGGCTCGATCGGATCGAGCAGTTCTTCACGGCGAAGAGGAAGCGCAAATGAACTTTACGGATCTAAAGCTCTCTCGGTTCATTCCTGGCCCGACAGACGAAGTTTTCGATGTGTGGTTCGACCCCGAGAGCCCCGGCGGACCCTGGCACGGCGCCAAGAAGGTGCTCATGAACCTGGCCGTCGATGGGATGTTCTACTTCGGCATCGAACGGGCGGCGCTCGAGAAGAAGGGCATTGTGGTGCATGGGAGTGGCTTGCTCGGTCACTTCGGAAGGTTCACCGCTATCGAGCGACCGCGCGCCGCCACGCACACTTGGATGTCGGAACACACGCACGGGATCGAAACAACCGTCTCGGTCACGTTCGAAGCGCGGGCTGGCGGGACGGAGCTGACGATCGTTCACCGCGGCGTTCCGGACGATGAGAGTGGTCGCAGACACGAGGCAGGCTGGACGTCACTGCTCGCGAGGGTCGAACAGCACTTCGGGGGAAAGCTCTGAGCAACGTCAGCCTCAGCCGGAGATTGACCAAGATGCAACTCTATCTCTTCCCACCTTCGTCGCGAGCCCTCGGGGTCGTCGCGCTCAAAAACCACCTCGCGATCGACTGCGAGCTCAGGCCGATCGATCTCGGCCGCGGTGATCAGCGCGCGCCCGAATACGTCGCGCTCAATCCCAACCAAAAGATGCCGACGCTCGAGGACGACGGCTTCGTCCTTTGGGAAGCGAACGCCATCCTGTTCTACCTCGCGTCGAAGCGCCCCGAGCACGGTCTCTGGCCCGCTGATCTGCGCGGTCAGGCGGACGTCATGCGTTGGCTCGCGTGGGAGAGCGCCCATTGGGACGCCGAGTCTTGCGGAATGGTCACGTTCGAGAAGAACTCGAAGCGCGTGCTGGGCCTAGGTGCGCCGGATCAGGTCTTCATCGCGCGCGGCCAAGAGAACTTCGCGCGCTTCGCGGCGGTGCTAGATGGGCACCTCAAGAGCAACTCCTGGATCATCGGCGAGCGGCTCACGATCGCCGACTTCTCCGTTGGCGCTCTCGTGCCGACCGCCATGGGCGTGGGACTCCCGATCGAACGCTTCCACCAGATCGGTCGCTGGTACGAATCCCTCTCGGCGCTGCCTGCATGGCGGGACGCGCTGTCCAGCAAGGACGCCGCCGCGGCCGCGTGGCTCGCCGCGAAGCAACAGGAGACACCGAAATGATTGCTCGTTCACTTGCCTTTGGCGCACTGCATTTCGCGATCTCGTCGATCGGCTGCGGATCGAGCACACCGCCGGCCTCGTCGCCCTCGAGCGCAAGGGTTGAGACAAGCGTCGCATCGGCCGACGGTGTCTCCATCCACTACGTGATTGAAGGGAACGGGCCGGCCGTCGTCCTCGTCCACTGCTTGGGGTGCAATCTGCACTATTGGGACGTCGCCGCAGCCGAGCTCGCCCGCGATCACCGCGTCGTTCGCCTCGATCTGGCGGGTCACGGTGGCTCGGGCAGCGACCGGAAGACGTGGAGCCTCGATGGGTTCGTCGGCGACATCCGCGCCGTCGTGAACGCAGCTGGCGTCGATAGGTTCACGCTGGTGGGTCACTCAGCATCGGGAACGGTCGCGCTCGCGACGGCGCGAGAGCTAGGCGATCGCGTTGCCGGCGTCGTGCCGGTCGATAGCGTCCTCGACGTCGAGGGGTTAGGGCGTCCAAACGCTATCGAGTCGACATAATCGTATCAGTATGCGAACTCGTCGATGCCGGCCGAGGGGTCGCTCGGTTGGCAACAGCGCCGGCGTGAGCGACAGGAGCGGCAGAAGGAAAGCCTGGAAAGCCCCCGGGGCGTAGCCCAGATAGGAGCCCATTTCGTGCCCGTAAATGCGCGAAAGTGTTTCCGGGTTCAGGCCGGC
>JBDTJC010000064.1:0-11203 GCA_039936055.1 Polyangiaceae bacterium
GGATCCTGGTCTTCAATTGCCACGAGGCTTGGGTTCATCAACTCGACGGCAGTGGTTTCGATCTCGACATCGTCGTCGGTTTGCCCGGGCGCGCGGTTGCCACCTGGGACGAGCGTATGCGTCCCGTACCGCGTGGTGCGCGCCTGATTTCGCTGGAGCAGGCGCTCACTCAGCGAGTGCAGTATGCCGCTGCCGTCTTGCACAGCGTCACTGATCTGCTCGATGCCAAAACGCTCGATTGCCCGAAGATTATCGTGCTGCATAGCACGCTGGAACATCGCATTGCAGACCAGGAAGCGGCCGAAGACGCCCCGCGATTGGCCGCTACCCTCAAGCAATTCTTGAGCTTGACCTCCGTGCGTGCGGTTGCGGTCTCCACGCTGAAGGCCGGGTCGTGGGGTGTGGCCGACGAGATCTTGCCGTTCGGCGTCGACGCTGAGGCCTATCTTCCGCACACGGGTGAAACTGCACGTGGTATCCGCGTTTCCAATCAGTTCAACCGACGGCGTCATACGTTGCTCGTGGACTTGCACCACGCGGCATTCGACGGTTTGCCCTTTACGCTCGTGGGCCACAACGACGACATCGCAGGGGCGGCGCCCGCCGACGGTTGGCCGCACCTCAAACAGCTGCTCAGCACGCACCGCTTTTACGTGCACACCGCTGATCCCAAGCTCGAGGATGGCTACAACATGGCTAGCCTCGAGGCGATGGCTTCGGGCTTGCCCGTGCTGGGCAACGTGCACCCCTCCTCGCCCATCGTGCACGGCAAGAGCGGCTTTCTCTCGAACGATCCGGAGCAGCTCAGGCGCTACGCCGAACAGTTGCTGGCTGACCCGGAGCTTGCCGCGCGGCTCGGCACAGAGGCCAAGCGCGCGCTCGGTTCGCGTTTTCACGTGCGGACGTTCCGCGCCGGGTTCCGTCAAGCCATCGCCAACGCACAGAAGCGATACAATAAGAAGGCGCGCCGCGCGGTCGGCGCGCGCTGAGCTGCATCGGTTTCTGACCGCTTTCGCGAACTCAGAGGGAATGGCAGTTTGCCCGTGCTGTCGCGTTGTTGAGCGTGAACACAGCAGTAGTGCCTATTTGCACTTCAACGTGGCGAGGGCTTTGCCTGCGCCGACGGCAGCGCGCAGGCCGTCGTGAATGCACTGAAATGGGTCGGCCTTGTAGCTGTACCCCAGTGCTACCGGGTAGGCCGCGGTGGTGGTCCAAGCGGTCGCATTGACGGTACCGGCGTTGCCCGCATCCCAGGTGATGCCAAAGTGATTGCCCGGCGCGACGTCTGCGGCGGTCGCTAGGTTATTGCTCCGCAGATCCCAAAAGCCAACGGCGGTGCTGTCGCGCGCGGTGACAGGGTTGTTCACGGTTTCGAAATAGTTGGCCTCGACCAAGGAGTAGCCGCCCATGCGGATGTTGACGCCGGAGGCGGAGATTTTGCTGAAGTAGTTGTTCAGCATGTGGGAGTAGCCGTGGCGTTGCAGGGGCGCGCGTGAGCCGATATTTTCGAACAAGTTGTGGTGGAAGGTGATGTGGCGCACGGCGTCGTCGGTATCGGTGTAGCCGTTGAGGCTCATCTTGTGGTGGTCGTGCATGTAGTTGTAGGAGACCGTGATCAGGTCGGCGCCTTTTTTCACATCGATCATACCGTCGAAAGCGGTGTCGCCGGCCCCCGCGCACACGGCCATAGAGGTGAACAGCTCGTTGTGATCGATCCAGAGTTTGCTCGGGAATCCGGAGCTCATGCCTTCGATCGAGATCAAGTCGGAGGCATCACCGCCGGGGTTGAGTCCGATGGTCATGTTGCGAATGATGATGTTGTGCGAGTCACCCGCGACGTGAATGCCGAAGTTTGCCGAAGAGCCGTCCTTGCCTTCGATCGTGATGTCGCTCTTGTTTTTGATCTCGACGGTTTGAGCGGGTAGCGTGTGTTGCACGCAGGGGTCTTTGATGGACGTGAAGTCGAAGCTGCCCGTGTATTGAAGCACTAAGCCGCCGCTGCCCGAGTAGCCGTCAACGGCCGCCTGCATCGCTGCCATGTTGGCTACGGGCATCACCTTTGCGCTGCCGCCGCCCGTGGCTTCCTGCCCGTAACCGACCGGCTTGCTCTCGGGCGCGCCGGTGCCCGCTGCGGTAGAGCCCGCGCCACCCGAGCCCGCTGCGGTAGAGCCCGCGCCCGCAGAGCCCGCTGCGGTAGAGCCCGCGCCACCCGAGCCCGCTGCGGTAGAGCCCGCGGCTCCGGAGCCCGCCGCGGTAGAGCCCGCGCCACTTGCTCCACTGCTCCCGCCGCCCGCATTGCCCGCGCTATTCGCGCTACCGGCCAACCCCGAACTGGCGCCCGCGCCGGGACTACCCTCAGGGGTGGTCAAACCACCGGCCGCGCCAGCGGGCGCTCCGCCCGCAACGCCCGTGTCTCGTTCTGAGCCTGCCCCGCACGCTACGAGCGAGAGAGGAATGAAAAGAGCACTAACTAGCCAGGAACCATGCTCGCGGAATTGCAACATGTCTCTAATGCGCGAGCGCGGCGGATTGATCGCAATCGAGGCGTTATTTTTGCGATTTTTCAAAAATAGTCAGATGCGTGGCGCGGGTCCGAGAAAAATTAGCGCTGAGCAAGCGGTCCACTGAGACGTCGACCGCCGGGGTCAACGCAACTCCGCACGCGCTAGCCGCACACTTTTTCGACGATGCGATACAGACCGTCGTGCGGGAGCCGGCGGTAGCCGGCCGCGCGCGGGGCAGTCTTCCTCGGATGGGCCGGGCGCCGAGGCCGTCTGAGGCGTTCGGCCTGCGTGAGAGTTCAACGCTTGACGTGGCCCGGCAATGGTTGCGCTGCTGCGCAAGGCGACCCTCAATTCCCGACGCTCATTAATGGGTGACACCAATCATTGGTGCGACCCATTATCGGGACTCTTTCCAGGGCCCTCCCGCCGGACTCAGACCTGAAACTGCGCGTGTCCGCGCAATGCCGCTTCGATGCTCGCATCCAGGGCGACGCCGTGGGGCGCCTGGGAGGATGAGCGTTGCCAGCGGCTGAGCCAGCGCTGGTCGAGGGGTTGCCGCAGGAGATCGCAGCGGGTGGCGGCGGCAGTGGTTTCGGTTTTCATGCCGGTCGAGCTGCCGGTGCCGACGTAGAAACCGCCGAGTAGGAGGGAGGCGCGCGTGGGTGTGGCAGAGCTGTAGGTGAACAGGGTGCAACCTTCGCCGTCTTCGCGCGCGTGTCGGCGCAGCAACGCGAAGGCGGTGGGCGTCCATAGCGTGGGGTTGGACGCGGGCGAGAACGGGTCGAAGAAAATGATGTCTGCGGGCTCCCAGCGTTGTTGCCAGAGGGTGGCGGCATCACCGAGGTGCAAGTCCCAGCGCAGCGAGTCCTCACTCCAGTGCTGCGCTTTCGCGACGCTTTCGGCGGCGCTCGCAAACGGTTGCAGGAACGGGAATCCGTCCTGATCAGCCAGGGCTAGCCGGAGTGGTGCGAGGTCAATCTCAAAGCTCACGACCCGCAATTCGCGGCGTTGTGCGGCGCCAAGGCTGCGCGCGCAGGTGAGTGCCGCAACGGCGTTCGTGCCCGCACCGAGGCCGACGTCCCAGATGCACAGCGGCGCGCCCGGCTCTTGCAGCTTTTCGGACAAGCGGGATTGCGCCACGTACAACGCTTGCGCTTCTTGCCATGGCCCAATGCTCGGGTGCATGACTTCACCGTGGACGACGTTGCGCACGGCGCGCGTGCCGTTCCGCAACGTGACGAGCTCGAAGTCCCCGTCACGCGGCACTGAGCGGCTCCTTGATGCGCAACGGTAGGCGCTCGCGTAGCTCCGTGTACACCGCTTGCCACGTATCCGTCAGGATGGCGCTACGCAGCTGCGTCATCAACCGTTGCGTGTGATGAATGTTGTGGATGGCCAACCAGCGCACGCCTTGCGTGTGACGGCCGCGCAGCAAATGGTGAATGTAGCCGAGCGATTGCGTGCTGCACGCGAGGCATGGACACCCGGGCTCGAGCGGACCCTGCGCGCGTTGCATGGTAGGTCTCCGCGTTTCGAGCACGCCTCGGAACGTGTACGCCCAGCCCTGTTGAGCCATTTTGGTCGGCAAAATGCAGTCGAAAAGGTCGACGCCGCGGTGCACGGCTTCCAGCAGATCCACGGGCGTGCCCACGCCCATCAGGTAACGCGGCCTATTTTCGGGCAGCAGCCGCGTGCACAGGGCGGTCATGCTTTCGCGTTCCTCGCGCGTTTCGCCGACCGCGAGTCCACCGATCGCGAAGCCATCGAACGGCAGTGCAGTGATCGCCGCTGCGCTTTCCTCGCGCAGCGCGGCGTGCACTCCGCCCTGCACGATCCCGAACAGCGCTTGTCCACTTTGCTTCCGGGCGCGCGCTTCCAAGCTGCGGATGGCCCAAGCGTGAGTCGTGGCCATGGCCGCGCGCGTGGTGCCTTCGTCAGCCGTGGATTCGAGACATACGTCCAAGGCCATCATGATGTCGCTGCCGATGGCCTGCTGAGTTTCAATGCTGGATTCCGGCGTCAGCAAGTGTCGCCTGCCGCTGGGCAGCCGGAAATGCGCGCCGCGTTCGCTGACCGTGCGTTCACCGGGCAACGAGAAGATTTGGTAGCCGCCGCTGTCGGTCAATACGGCGCCTTGCCAGTCCATGAAGCGGTGGATGCCGCCGAAGCTCTCGAACACCTCGGGACCGGGCGCGTCCAACAAGTGGTAGGTGTTGGAAAGAATGATCGACGCGCCGGTGCTGCGCGCATCCGCCATCGAGATGTGGCGGAATGCCGCGTGCGTCGCCACGGGCATGAACACCGGCGTCAGGATGCCTCCGCGTCGCGTGTGCAATACGCCCGCGCGTGCAGCTTGACCGCTGGTGCGCAGCAGGGAAAAGCCGACCGCCATGGCGGCGCATTCACCTCGCGCGCGGTCACGCTGTCAATGCCGCCGCGGCGCTCCGCGTCCAAATCCTACGGCCTTGATTGGAGAAGGGGCCGGATTGCGGATCGGGATCGCTGAGCAGGGAGATCCTTGGATGCGCTTTGGGGCGATGCAAATTCGCAGCGGCCAGCGGGATGGGGTTGGGGGCCCATGAGGAAAAGGGCGCGCTACTCGACCTGGTCGGCGTTGGGCCACCGAGCGCCTCGCTGGTCGTGGCAGCCGCCGCGCCTGCCCGCCCTTGGGGCGAATTCAGATGGGGTTCGGTGGGTACGAGGGATTCGCGTCGCGAGATATAGCCGAGCAGTTACGCCAGCGTTGTCGTCGGTGACGATGTAGGACAGCGCTTGAGCTCTATTTGAGCTCTAAAGGGACGGCCCGGAGGCGCCGTTCCTGCCGCCAGGATTGTGACGACCCCTGACTCGCTCCGTTTCGATATTGTCGACCACGTCCTGTTGATCGTGCATGCGGACGTTCCGCCTGATGACGCGGATTGGGCGAGGATGATTGTGGTTCGAAACGGCAACCGCGAAAGGATTCGCAGCCACCTGGTGATCGCTCCGCCGCGCGCCACCATCAGCGCGACGCAGCGCGCGGACGTGGCTCAGTTCCTCAAGGAAACGGGCATCACTATCGGAGTGGTGACCAATTCCGCATTGGTGCGCGGTATCGCGCGGGCAGTCGGATTTCTGGGCGTGCAGGTGCGCGGCTTTGCGCCAGCGGAGCTGCTGAGCGCTCTCAACTACCTAGGCGTGCCTCAGTCGCGACACGAAGCCATGGTTCGCCGCATTGATGCGTTGAACGCGCAGCTCGGGAACGCTCGAACGCCAGCGCGCGTGAACGGCTGAGCTTCTCGCTGTCGAGGCTTTGGGGCTCCCCTGAGGTTACGGCTTCTTCTTACGTACGGCTTTGGGCCGCGGCGCGTTGGCGCGTTCGTGCGCGGCCTCCAGCGCTGCCGTGAACGTCTTCGTATCGACCTGTGCGAGGTCGCAGCGGGTTGCGCCCATGCGACCCCAGCCGCCGGGCACGGGGCTGATGGCGTGCGGCGCTAGGTCACAAAAGTGCTTTTGCTGCGCGTGGTCGAACATGAAATTCATGTCGACGCCGCTGCGCGCGAGCGTCGCGAAAATACGGCGCGGCGTACGCAGCGCGATGCGCTCGAAATGCGGCGCAGAGCTCGCGTTCTCGAGCGAAAGCGCCAACTCCTTCGCGCGTTTGGCGGTAACGGGCATGTACAGAAAGTAGCACGGACGCTTGAAGCCTTCGTCGTGAGCATTCGACAAAAGCAAAGCGCCAGGTCTTCCAAGGAAGATGCCTGGCGCTTTCGTCTTCGATGCTAGTTAGCTAGCCCTACTTCGTGGTCGTGGCGGTGCACACCAAGGCCGTGAGGTCCGCCTTTCGTCGGGAGAGGTCGTTGATGATGCGGGTCTGACCCGAGAACTGGTCATTCACCACGGTGCCGGTTAGGAACGGAGACAGTTGCGCCTCCGTGCCGGGGAACCGCGGGGTCACCATCAGGAAGTTGAACGTGCCTGTTTCGGGGCTATGGCAGCCATTGCAGGTATTGCTGGAAGCGTGGAAACGCGCATCCGGGTCAGTGATGCCAGCTGCATTCCAGAGGGTTTGGTTGTTGAACACCGATCCCGCTTGGAATGCTTGATTCTCGAACGTGAGCGGCACCGTGTGGGCGTTCGCACCAGGCACCTCGGCGATGATCGCCGCGGCATTCTGATTCACGAAGTCGGCGAACGTGGAAGAGCCGTTGAAATTGAGGTCCGGCGTCTCGGCGACGGGGATCTCATCAAACATGCCGCTCTGCCCCAGCGCGAAGGAGCGCAGTTCCCACTGAAAAGACAGCGCGATTTCGTTGGTGCGGAGTTCCGAGAGGGCGCTGCCGTTGATGCTGGCGGGCGAGGCATTGCGATCCGTGAAGCGGCGCGTCACCGCTTCCAGGGCCGCGTTGTACTCTTCCGAGGGGAAGGGGTGTGACGCCAGCGCGTGCCAGCGATTCGCCCAATCCGTCACGTCCTGCTGCGTTTTGGCGGGCAGGTTGTATTCCACGATCACGGCGAATTGTTGGAAGTTGAAGTTCCCGTTCACGCCGAATACGAAGCGCCCTTCGCCCGCGCTGCTCTCTGCCAAGTTGCGCGTGTCGATGCGATTGACGATGGCTTGCAGCGTGAGCGGTGACTGATCGAGATCCAGCTCACCGGTCGCGGTTTTGGGCCAAATGTCCAGCAATTGCTGCTGCATTGCGGGACGCGCGGCGACCGTGAACCCATTGATTTTCTGATCGGTGAGCCAGTGCTTGAGCAGGGCCAGAGTCAGCGCCGGGGCTTGGGCGGCGGTCGGTGCCATCTGACGCATCAAGTAGCCAAACGACCAGACGCCCGCGGTTTGCGGGGCCGCTGCCGGTACCGCGTTCGGCTTCACGGGAACTCCCGCGGCGCCGCCCGTACCAAACCGGCCACCGATAGCAATCGCGCCGGCTTCACCGAGTGCGCCGGCATCACCGCCGCCGCCGGTTGCGCCACCGGCGCCGCCGACACCGCCGCCAAAGCCCGGATCGAACGTGCCGGCCGTACGGACCGGATCGTCCACCACGCTCGTGCCCGTGACTATCAACTCACGGCGGGTCGTCACGAAGCAACCAGTCGGCGGCGTGAGTTCGAAGGAAAGCGCGCCGTTGAGCTGTTCGAAGCCGAACTTGCTGTTGGAGAAGGAGTCCACCACGAACGGGACACTGTGGACACCCGGGTCAGCGCTATCGGAGCCCGTGACGTCCGCCCCGAAGGTGAGCTTTTGCCCGGGCGTTGCGGTCAAGAAGTCGGGGTTGAAGGAGGCGGCAATTCCCAGCTCCGAATTCTCGAAGAAGGCTTGGTACTGCTTGCCGCCGCACGCGCCGATGTCGTTGTCCGTGACGGACACGCTGTAGTGCACGCTCGTGTCGAACGGCACCGGGCCACCCTTTGCCGGGGTCACGCTGAGCGTGGACGGATGCGCGATGCAGGAGAGCGCAGTGAGTGTGTCGGCGCTGATAGTCTGCGTCGACAAGAATACTTCGTCGATCACGCCGTCGAAGTACTGCGTTTGGGTGGTGGCACCGATACGAATCGGCGCGAACACGTCACGCACGCTGCCAGCGCCGAACACCTGACCGAACTGTTGTCCGTTGATGAACAGGAATACGAAGGTGCCGTCGAACATACCGGCGACGTGAGTCCACGTTTTGGCCTTGATCGGCGCGCTGGAGATGATGGTCTTGCCGTTCGCGAGCACGACGGACATCTGAATACTGCCGTTGTGAATGCCAAGCGAGAACGCCGTCTTGTTGTTCAAGCGTTTGATGACGATCGGCTGATCCCCGCTGACGGTGTTGGGCTTGACCCACGCGGCCACGCCGACATGCTTGTCGACCGTGAACTGCGGTTCGTCCGGCACTTGCACGACGTCTTTGGCGCTGCGAAATTGCACGCCTTGGCCGCTGATACCGGCCACGCAGGACGCCTTCAACGCTTGCTGCGCGTTGGCATTATTGCCCGAAGAATCAGCCATGAAATGCGAGGTGGGCGAGCAATCATCGAAGCTCCATTGGCCGAAGCCGCTGCCGTCCGCCGGGTCGGTGCTGCCGGCTTGGCCGATGATGCCACCCGCGCCGGCAGCCGGACCGGTGCTAGCGCCCGCGCTACCGCTCGTGCTGCCGCCTGCGCTCGGCGCGCCCGCGCTGCTGACCGGACCGCCGCCGCTGCCAGCGCTGCCGCCGGCACCGCTGCCCGCTTTTCCAGACGTAGCCTCCGTAGTCACCACGCCGGACGACGAGATCGTCGTTGTGCCGGTGGGTGTGCCGATGACGGCGTTCGTCAGCGACTCCGTGTTTTCGTCGTCCGATTGCGCCGAGAATTTGTCGTCCGCGCCGCCGCAGCCGACCGCCGCGCCGCACACCAACGCCAAACCTACGACAGACAACCATGCGCCTGAACGCTTTTTATCTCTTAAACGATGCATATGTACCCTCCGATTGCTTCACGTAGACCCCGACCCCCACGCGAAGGACTAGTGTGCGGGTACTACTAAGTCAAGACGAGTGCAGCGCTACGAAATCCGACACTCATGAGCGTTGCTCGTCGTCACAGGTGTGAAAGAAATATCTCGCACACTCGCTGCGCGGCGAGGTGACCGAATCAGGTGAGCGCGGACATGTTCGCGAGTCTTTCGACGGCAAACCAACCGCGCACACCGATCCCGGACAGACCGATCATAGTTGTGCCAAGCGTTGTGCCACTCACGGTACGGGCCGTATTCGCCGCGCGATCGCGCACGGCAACTAGCCGTCGCGCAATCGATGCGCGCTACCATCGGGTGTCCGTCGCACAGACAAACTAGTCAATTGTTCGGAACGCGTGACCGGTCGGTGCGCAGCACGCTACGGCTCTACGCTCGTGTGAGCCCCATCGGTGCTCGGCGCCGAGAGCATGAGGAAGGAGGCGGCTGATCACGTGCTAGCAACCAACAGCTCCTCTGAATTGTTGGGCGGACGAAGGCCGTCCGTTCTGCCGGCGAAGTAGCGCTCCGCGAGCGCGGCTGCGGACACGTGCTGGACCTCCCTGAAGCCGGCTTCGCGCGCTAGGGCGAGCATCTCTTCGGGCATGAAGAAGCTGATGAAGGGCGTGCCGCTGGCTCGGGCGCCGGCGGCTGCGCGTTCGATACTGGGACGCACTTCCGGGTCCGCCATTTCAATCGGGAGCATGAAGGACATCGCGAGCGTGGAGCCCGGAGCCAGCGCGGTCACCTGACGCAGCGTAGTGGCTATCGCTTCCTTCGTTAGGTACATGCTGACACCGGTGGACGCCAAAACCGCCGGCCGCGTGGCATCAAAGCCCGCTCCTGCGAGCCGCTCCCACCACGCATCGCCCGCCTCGAAGTCGACCGGCACCAGGCGTAGAAATGACGGCACACCGAGACCGAGGTCGATCAGCCGCTGCCGCTTCCACGCTTGCGGACCCGGCTGATCGATCTCGAACACCAGCAGGTGTGCCGCAAGCTCCGGTCGACGCTGAGCGAAGGTATCCAGCCCCGCACCGAGGATCACGTACTGCCCGACCCCACGCGCCGTCTGAGCTTCGACCAGATCTTCAATGAAGCGGGCACGCGCCAAAATCGAGGCGCGGAACGGGCGCGTAAACGGACTCATGTCCGGCCGACTGCGCCACCCATCGTCCGGAGCCGCCAGCTTCAGGCCCACCTCATCCACGATCACGTGCGGCGGCGCATCCGCCTGCACATGCAGCGCGCGCCACAACGCGACACGGACGGCTGTGTTTTCTGGTGCAGAGGCTGACTTATCTGGCATTGGAGGATTCCGAGTCGAGCACTGCAAGCTCTCACCTTTCGACCGATGCCTAACCGGGCAACACCAGCAGGACGATCACGACCGCCACCAACACTGCGGCGAGCCACGCTAGGCCGATGCCCGCGACGCGCCAGTTGGAATGCTTTCGACCTCCGCGCTGGATGTGCGCGTTGAACAGCTTGCCCTGACGGCGGTTGGCGATCTCGCGCAGCGTGGCTGTGTAGGCCGCGGGGAGCACGACGTTTGGAACGTGCTCGGGCAAAACGAACGCAATGGCCAGCACGACTACGGTCGCGATAGCGCCGTAGACAAGCGTTCGGCGCCGGGCGTCGCGCTCGCCAAGCACGGCGTAGTTGGCGGCAAGCAACCAACAACCGGCGATAGGAGAGCCCAAGAACGTTGCTAGGGCCACTTGCCCCGGCGAATACAGCGGGGAGTCGACAACGGTTGCGTCCGGCGCCGCAGCCGTTTGGGTATCGACGTTCATGCGCTCATTCAGGCCCATTTGCTCAACGTACCGCCGTTCAGCCGCGGATACCAGAGCGCGAGCCCGTCGAGGGATGCATCGGTGATGGGTCGTTTCGTATCAACGTGTCGGCGTTCAGCTGCGGGCGCCGGCCGGAACGGGAAGGGTGTCAGTTCAGATGGACCGCGTTCGTGGTGACCGCCACGAGCGCGCGGAAGGCGGAGCAGACGGGGAGCCCGTCCGCTGCAACGCCTTGTCGGGCGGCGCGCCCGGGGCTGCACTCGCTTCATGGCGCAAACGACACCGGCTGAACTCCTGCAGAGTGCGCTGTAACTTCCCGCTGACGATCGACTCGCGCTCGCGACTGAGCTGCTTGACAGCGTCGAGGGCCCTGAGGACATGGAGTGGACGGCAGCCTGGGCGTCGGAACTCAATCGTCGCGTCGAGGAATTGGACTC
>JBDTJC010000065.1:0-23696 GCA_039936055.1 Polyangiaceae bacterium
GGATCATGAAGTCTTTGATCACGCGGTGAAAGTGCAGCCCATCATAGAAGCCTTCTTTGGCCAGCTTGATGAAGTTGCCCGTCGTGATCGGCATCTTGTCGGTGAAAAGTTCGATCTCCACATCGCCTAATGAGGTGGAGAGAGTTGCAGTGGGGTTCGCCATGGGGGCGGAACCTAGCACCACTTTTGGCGGCGTGGCCACGGCCTACGCGAGGTCTGAAAAGAGGGACAAACAAGTCAGCTTGGCAGCGAGAAATTGGCGACGAGAAGCAACACGCACTGGGCCCGCCTTCTTAACTCGATCTAGGGCAGTAGCAGCCTCCCAATAACGGTAGCCGTGCTTCATGTTCGCGTAGTGACTGCGGTTCACGTTCGGCATCACGACGGCCTGGCCGAGCGCCTGCACGCAACGCTCGATACCGGAGAAGCGCGTCCACGCGCTCTCGTCGTCACTCAGCCCCTGTACAGGAATAAGAGGGGTGCGCTGCGCGTCCCGATGGTCGGCGGGGCGGCTCGGGCAGCAGCACGCGCAAGCCGGTCATCCTACCCAAGGTCTCGGAGTAGATTTTGCACTCGATTGCCGTCATGTGGGGCCTAACTATTGCCCTGTCTCAGCAATTCCCAGGGATATTGCCGACCGCCACCGGCCGGGCGGTCCCCGCTACGCCACGAGGGCACGAGGCTGTTTCGCCGGGACCTTGCACTAGGCCGCGCTGAACATACCCGATAAGGAAATACGGGGACAGCGCCGAGGTGGCGGACTATAAGCGTCCGCTCGGTAAATGCCATGAAGGACCTTCTCAAGACGTCCGATCTCAGTCGAGCGGACTTCAAGTATTTGCTGGCACGCGCGGTCAAGTTCAAGGCCAAGCCGTACCAGCGTCGGACCACGCTGCAGAACGACTCAGTCGCGCTGTACTTCAACAAGCCGTCCACGCGCACGCGCGTCTCGTTCGAGACCGCTGTGGGGCGTCTGGGTGGGCAACCGATCACCATGGGGCCGGGGGATGTACAGCTCGGTCGCGGTGAAACCATCGAAGATACCGCGCGCGTGCTGAGCCGCTTCGTGCGCGCCTTCGTGATCCGCACCTTCAAGGACGAAGACGTGGAGCGCTTTGCTCGAGCGGCGTCCATTCCCGTGATCAACGCCCTCACGGACGGCCACCACCCGTGCCAAAGCGTAGCGGACATGATGACGCTGGCCGAGCAACGCGGCCCGCTGGATAAGTGCAAGATCGCCTACATCGGCGACGGCAACAACGTCGCTGTGAGCTTAATGGAAGCGGCGGCCATCATGGGCTGTAACTTCGCGATCGCCGCACCCAACGGTTATCAGATGCCGGAGGCGCTAGTCGCCGCGGCGCGCGCGGTCGCCAAGAAGAGCGGCTCCGAAATTCTGGTCACCGAGGATCCCGCGCAAGCCGCCCGCGACGCGGACGCCCTGTACAGCGATGTCTGGCTGTCCATGGGCGACGCAGACGAAACCAAAGCCGCCCGCCAGCGGGCCCTCGGCCCGTACCAAATCACCGAACAGACCTTTGCCCGCGCCAAGCCGGACGCCATCCTGATGCACTGCTTGCCGGCACACCGCGGGGAGGAAGTGTCCGCTGAGGTGGCTGACGGCCCGCGCTCAGTCATCTTCGATCAGGCGGAAAACCGCCTGCACACCGCAACGGCCATTTTGTACTCGTTGCTCGAGGGCAAGCTCGAGGGCGCCAAGCGCTGACAGGAGCGCGGCTTCTCCGGTCGCAATTTTTCCGGCCGCTGCGCCGCTCTCTTCGCCGTGCGCCGCTCTCTTCGCCGCTGCGCCGCTCTCTTCGCCGCTGCGCCGCTGCGCCGCTCTCTTCATCGAGAGAGGCCGTGCGCAGCCCGCCCGGAATCCAAATGACTCCAAGGGTCTTGGAAGGCCAGATCACGATCTGCGATTGAGAGGCGAAGCCAAACGAAAGCTGACCGACCAGGCGCCTGCGACTTTGCAAGTCACGCGAGCGGCCAAACCCGTCGCGTCACCACTAGGCCAGACAGAGAACAACCAAAACGACCCCAAGGGTCTTGGAAGACCAGATCCCAGCTCACGATCTGCGATTGAGAGGCGAAGCCAAACGAAAGCTGACCGACCAGGCGCCTGCGACTTTGCAAGTCACGCGAGCGGCCAAACCCGTCGCGTCACCACTAGGCCGGACAGAAAAAACTTAGGACTTCCCGATCCAGGCCGTTCAACGCTGCAGGATGTCTATCGCTGGCGACTTACTCACTTCGGCGAGCCCGACGCGGCTGTTGTGTCGGCACGGAACGTGGGTGCTGGAGGTCGTGCGGCTCGTGCCGGTGGAGCGAAACGTGTTCCAGCCTCGCGTTCAGCGCTTGGAGGGCATGGAGGCCGTCGTTCAGTACCTGAAGCGAAACGGCGACAACGGGCCGCTCGCGGCTGCAGCCAGCCAATTGATGCGGCTCTCCCGTGCAGACGACGATCGTTTTTACGACGCGGTTGACGGCGAGTGGATTCCCGGCGAACCCGGCACACGCCCCGGGAGCGTTCGGCCCAGCGCCCCTCCACCCGTAGACACCGGTGAAGTGGTTGAGTTGCGCGCGGAACTGCTCATGCTGCGCGTTTCGCACGAACGATTGCGCGAGCGCGTGCAGCGCCTCGAGTCCCAGATCAGTCGCTCCGGCACGCACGACGTGCTGTCCGTTTTACCGACGCCCGCGGTCGTGATGTCGCGCCCGCCCGAAGCGTTCGCTTCCAGCTTGAAGCAAGGGAACGCCCCAGTGCCCAGCGAAGCGCTCGCAGCACCGCCCCCGGTCGTGCACGGTGACGCCCCTGCATTGCGCAGTCGCGCGCGCGCTGGGAGCGCCATGAAGTTGCCCCCAGGCCCCGCGATCAACGCCTGCCTACAGGGTCTGATCGGCGGCGGCTCCGAAGTACGCGAGAAGCGCCCAGTGAACTTCGTTCCGAGCGAGCTCGGTCGGTGCTGGATGTCGCGTTTGATCGACGAGGCCGGAGTCGAAGTCGGCGTGATCGTCGCGGATCAACCGGCTACGGCCACGCTGGGCGGCGCGCTGATTGCGCTCCCCGCGCACGAAATCGCCGAGCAACGCAGCAACGAAACGCCGAGCCCCGACGTCGTTGGCGCGATGAGTGAAGTCGCCAATCAACTGTGCGAGACCATCAACGCGCAGGCGGGTGGCGCGCAGGTCCGCGTCAAGCCCATCGAGGAGCTCGCGACCGGGTCGCTCGAGTGGACCAGTTCGGCGAGCGGCGCGCTCGAGCTGGAGCTCGCAGACGGCGCGGGGCGGCTATTCTTGTTCGCGCGCTGAGAGCTTGTTTACGGCAACAGGCTGGCGACGCGCGGGCGGCGGACGGCGCGCCGGGATGCGCACGCGCTCCAGATGTGGAATGCGCACCCCGCCGCCACTGACCGGAATGCGATACACCGCTTGCTCGCGAATCAGATTCGAGTGGAGCCCGTTGGCCTCGCGGATCGCCCGTACGCTGGCCCCGTACTTCTTGGCGATCATGGCCAAGGTCTCGTTCTTCTTGGCCTTATGTAACAAGTACTGCTCGGGCGCTTTCACGAGCCGGTGTCGCGCCAGGAAAGGGTAGCAGCGGCGCGCGGTTTCCTGTGCGATCGGATTGAAGAAGCGCAGGTGCAGGTGCGTGGCGTGGCCGGGCGCGTGACGAATGATCGCGCGCGTGGCTCCCTTGCCTTGGAAGACCTGATCCAACCACGTGGGGTCTTCGCCGATCGACAATGCGTACGCTTTCAACAGCTCTTGTAAGCCGTGATCCAGCAAGATCAGGTCAATGTCAGTTCTGGCGATAATCGCCCGCACGAACGCCCAAAGCCGCGGGAAATCGAGATTTTCACGGGTGCCGCGCGCGTACCATTTCGTGCCGTCGCGGTAGTAGAAGCTGATATCCAAGTCGCGCCCGGCTTGGTGACTGATGTGCGGCTTCAACGGCCCGCCGTGACGCGCACCAATGTCACCCAACGCGAGTGGCGGCGTATCTGGGAATTCGTCGTGCACGGCCTGCACGGCGCTGTTCAAGTAGTCGATCGTTTCCTGAGTCCCCCAGGCATCACCGGGACTCACCAGGGTGTACAGCGGAGAAGGCACAGCCTGCACCCCGTTGACGAGCACGCCGGCGTTCGGGGTACCGACCGACATCGGGCCCAGTGACGCGAGATCCGTACTCACAGCGCGCTCGATACGTTCATCGGACCAACCGTCTAGCGGGTGGGGAACGGTGGCTGCGGCTTGCGGGACGAGCCCTTCAGCTGCACTCGTTTCTTCCCCGTCGGTGTCGGGATCGGAGTCGCTGTCGCCGGAGTCATCCAGCGGCGCGACGGTGCCGGTTGGCGCGGCCTTCGGTGGAGCGGCAGTGGGCTCATCTGGCGTGGTGGCGGCCGCGCCCTGAGTTGCGCTGCGCGCCGGCACGGTGTGCGGCGTGCACGCCGCACACCAGGAAAACACGACCAAAGTGGCCGCGCTGGCTTTCACTTGCTGGAGCGATACCATGCGAAGGTATGTCGTAGCCCGTCGGCGATCGGCACGGTGCTACCGAGGGTGTGCTGAAAGCGCGCGTGGTCCAACACCGAGCGTTGGATGTCCCCGGCGCGCGGCGGGCCGAACACCGTGCGCAGCTCTTGGCCGCACAGCTGAGAGATCTCTTTCGCCAACTCAAGCGTGGTCACCGGCACACCGGTGCCGACGTTCATCAAGCGTTCGGGCAAGCGACCGCCCAGCGCGGCGAGGTTCGCGCGGGCCACGTCACCGACGTACACGTAGTCGCGCACGCAGCCCGAATCCCCCTCTTTTTCGAGGGCATTGACGCGCAGCGTGCCACCCGCGAGCGCCGTATCGAAGAAGATGGCGACCACGCCTGCTTCACCGTGCGGATCCTGACGCGGGCCGTACACGTTGGCGTAGCGCAGCACTGTGCTGTCGAGTCCGTGATGCGTGCGATACACGTCGAGCAGTTGCTCGAAGGCGAGCTTACTGATGGCGTACGGGCTGATCGGCGCGGGAGGCGTGCTCTCGGTGGCGCGCTGGCCCTGCGGCACTTCACCGTAAATAGCGCCGCCGGTGCTGGCGAACACGACCTTCTTCACCCGCTCGGCGACGCACGCATCCAGCAGGTTGAGGCCGCCCAGGATGTTGATCTCGGCGTCCAAGTGCGGCTGACGCACGCTGACGGCGACACTCGCTTGCGCTGCCTGGTGACTCACCAGCTCTGGCTTGAACTGAGACACCACCTCTCGCACGCGCTCGCGATCCCGCAGATCCACCTCGAACAGCTGCACACCGGCCGGCACGTTGGTGCGCTTGCCGGAGCTCAGGTTGTCGAGCACCGCGACCGAGTGACCCTCGGCCAACGCGCCATCCACGATGTGACTACCGATGAAGCCGGCTCCGCCGCTGACTAAGACTCGCATTTTGCCAGGTCATATAGCGGAGCCGGCGAGGCCTGCAAGCGCGGCGCTCAGAACGCGCCGGGGACGGCTTCGCTGCAGCACCGAAATCCGATTTCTCTGTCGCGCGTGGAGCGAGTTTTTACGGCCATTTGGGCTGCGCCGTGAACATTCGAATTGCACTGCAGCGAGGGCGATCCGCTGACCGCCTGGCTGGTGTCGAGGTAACTGCCTCCGCGCTCTAGGCAGGTATCCGTCGCGCCGCTCGCGGCGCTGCAAGAGTCTTCCCATTCGGAGACATTGCCACTCATATCGTACAGGTCGTCGTAGCCACCAACGCAGGAGGTTTGCGGCGTGGCGAGTGGATGCACGGCCATCGCGTTGTCCAGGCCCGCGCATGCGTCGCCATTGTACGCATTGCCGTATGGATAGTCGTACAGCCCCGCGCGTGAGCAGGCGCGGTACCACGCGCTCTTCGTCGCATCGGCGAAGTCAGCTGGCGCGTTAGCGCCTCCGCCGACCTTGCCGCACAGATGTTTGCCGTCCCACTTACAGAACGCAGCAGCGTCACACCAATCCACGCACGCAATCGGTAGATTGGGGTGATTCGCTGGGTCGAATTGGCTGCACGTCGCGCTTACCAACGGCAAATAGTCCGTGTTGAACGAACAGGCCGGGCTCTGTCCGGTGGTCGCCGGATTGGCGTCGAGAAACGCTCTATAGTCGCTGTTTCTCACCTCGGCGTGGTCGATGCAGTAGAAGCCGCCACCGGGTGACGGGATCTGGGACGAGGCGCGGTTCGTGGTGCCGGCCGGACAGTGCATCGGCGCTCCGCCGGATCCAGCCGTGCCGCCGATACCCGCGCCGCTCGTGCCGCCGATACCCGCGCCGCTCGTGCCGCCCATGCCCGCGCTACTCGTGCCGCCCATGCCCGCGCCGCCCGCGCTACTCGCACCCGCGGCGCCCATTGTGCTGCCGCCGTTCGGTGCGCCGCTGTTCGCGTTGCCGCCGTTCGCGTGCCCGCCCGTACCACGGTTCGGTGCGCCGCTACTCGTGGGTTTGCCCGCCGCGCCGCTGCCGGCGCCGGTACGACCCGACACTCCGGAGTCCGGCTGACCGCCAAGTGCGGTCTCGCCCGCCGCGCCGCTGTCCGTCAGTTGATAGCCGTCGAAAGAAACGAAGCACCCGCTGAAGGAAGCTGTCGCGATCAACGCCAAGACAACTCCCGCAGCGGGTGCACACGCTCGATCACGCAATTTCGAACCAGGCTTCGTCACAGCGCTCTCAATCTACACGACCTGACGCCGATCACGACGACAGGTGACGACCCAAGACCTGAACTCAGGGCTTCGGAGTAGGCGGCTTCGGGTCTTTGCTCACCGGCGGCTTCGGGGTCTTCGGGACAGGGGGCGCTGGGTGAGCGTCGGCGAATTGCTGAGCTTTCAGGATCTCCGCCTGAGCGCGGGTCAAAAGTTGCACCGCCTCGTGCCGATGGCCACCGAACTCCTTGGGCCCATCGGGCGCCGTGGCGGACTGCAGGGCCGCGGTCGCCTTGGTGATCAGGTCAGCTGCCTCTTGCAGCTTCGGGTCGGACGCGTATGCGGCGCCCGCGAAAAAGGCACCGGCGAGACCGAGCGCACCAGCCACGAACAACGCAGACCGTTTAATTGACGTGTTTTGCATAAAAAAACCTCCCTCTGAGAAAAGGTGAGCGAATGATACTGAGCCTACGCAACCTGGCCGCATTTCTTCCCTTTCTCGGAAGCACTGCCTACAGCAGCATCCGCGGCCATTCGGCCGGCCACGGGCACACAGAAAAAACACACGAAGCACCGAAATGGCCGCGAAGCGCGCCGCGTTATAGATCTCGGTAACCTGCGATCCAGCACACCTCCGCATGCCCATCCGTGAAGACATCATCGAGCGCACCAATGCGCGACTCGGCACCGTGCTCAAGGGCAAATGGCGCCTGGATGCAGTGATCGGCATTGGCGGCATGGCGAGCGTGTACGCGGCCACGCATCGCAATCAAGCGCGCGTCGCGATTCAGCTGCTGCACGCAGAGGTCGCGCTGGATGCTGAAGTGACCGCGCGCTTCTTGCGCGAGGGCTACGTGGCCAACGCCGTGGGGCATCCGGGCGCCGTGACCGTGCTGGATGACGACATCAGTGAAGACAAGGCGCCGTTCTTAGTGATGGAGCTCTTGATCGGCCAAACCCTGGACACGATGCTCGCCATCGAGCCGGAGGGGCTCGCCGGGCGTGAGGTACTGAAGCTCTTGGATCAGCTCTTGGAGGTGCTCACCGCTGCGCACGAGAAGGGCATCGTGCATCGCGATCTGAAGCCAGAGAATCTTTGCTGGTGTCAGCGCTACTGGCGAGCGCTCCCGCGCGCGCACAAGACACGCGCGACCCGGCTGCCGCTGAAGAGCTGTTTCGCCAAGGCCGGACCGCCGCGCAAAAGAAGGACTTCACCAGCGCGTGTGCCAAGTTTCGCGAGAGCAATCGCTTGGATCCTGCCGTCGGCACCGTGTTCAACATCGCCGACTGTGAAGAGAAGCTCGGGCGCCTAGCCACCTCTTGGACTCTGTTCCAAGAAGTCGTGCAGCGCCTGCCGAACGATGACGACCGGCGCGCCATCGCCAATGACCGCGCCCACGCGCTCGAAGCTCGCCTCCCGACCTTGAACATTCACCTCGCTAGGAGCAACCGCACGGACGTACGCTTGCGCCGTGACGGCGTCGTGCTCGGCGCGGCCAGCTTAGACACCCCTTTGCCCGTCGATCCTGGCGAGCACACCGTCATCGTGGACGCCCCGGGTACCCAGAGCGCGGTCTTCACGAGTCGCGTCGGGGAAGGCGAGCACGCTTCGCTGGCCGTGAACGTGAGCCGCATTTCCACAATTTCGCAGCAACCGCCGAGCACTCGCGCTCGCTCCGATTCGACGCATTCCAGCCACACAGCGGCGTACGTCGTGGGCGGCATCGGCGTAGCTGGCTTGGTCACCGGCGTCATCGCCGGCCTGACCGTGCTGAGCAAGAAAAGCACGGTCAATGAGCAGTGCGTCGGCAAGAGGTGCAGCCCCGAAGGCCTCGACGCCGCGCACTCCGGAAGGACCTACGGGCTGATCACGACCGCCGGGCTGATCACTGGTGCGCTCGGGCTCGGCGCCGCCAGCTATTTGTTTTTGTCGGCTCCAGCTGCCGAAAGTCCGCGTTCGAGCGCGTACGTCGTCGGGATTCGCGCTAAGTGGTAGGGCTGTGAATCCCTCCTCCGTGCCCATACCCCACGAAACCCTGGGTGCAGACCCGCTCGCCGTGTTCGAAGCATGGTTCGCCGAAGCTCACGCGCAGGATCCGCGCTTCGCCGACGCGATGACGCTCGCCACCGCCACGGTGGACGGGCGGCCCTCCGCGCGAACCGTATTGTACAAGGGCGTGAATAACGGCCGGGTGTGCTTCGTTAGCAACTACGGGAGCAGCAAGGGGCACGAACTGGAGCAGAACCCGCTCGCCGCGTTGGTCTTCTTTTGGGCCAGCCTGAACCGCCAAGTGCGCTTCGAAGGGCGCGCAGAGCGCGCCCCCGCGGCCTGGTCGGATAGCTACTTCGCGGCTCGTGCGCGCGGCAGTCAGATCGGTGCTTGGGCGTCCGCGCAAAGCCAGGTCATCGCGTCGCGCGCCGTCCTCGAAGATCGCATCGTTGCAGCCGAAGCGCGCTTCGCCGGGCAAACCGTGCCACGCCCGCCGTTTTGGGGAGGTTATCTCATGGTGCCCGAGCGCATCGAGTTCTGGCTCGGTCAAGACGCCCGCCTGCACGATCGCTTCTCGTACGCGCCCAGCGCCCACGGCTGGACCGTGACCCGACTCTCGCCCTAGCTAGGGGGTCCGGATCGCGATCCGGCGCTCGAGGGCGCGGCGTCGTCAACGATGCGGCGCGGCCGCAAGCTGGCGGCAATCCGCGTTTCGAACTCGGGGGACGGTGAGCACGACACTGCGTGGTGACCCGCGCCTTCCGAACTCAGCCCAGTGGGCAGCTCCGGACAGTCGTTTTTCTTCAAAAATTCCCGCAAATGCACGAGAAAGTGCTGCGCGGTGCCTTCCGAGCGTGGCCCGAAAAAATCCCAGAAAAATGTTTTCATCAGGTCGCGAAATATAAGACGCCCAGTAAGATCAGCCAAACCACGCCCAGGTAATCCCAGTACTGGGTGCACAGCTTCACGCCCTCGTGATTCGAACTCGAATACTCACGGCGCTTGGCTTTGCCGAGCACGATGCTGAGGGGCACGAACCCGCCGAGCACGTGCAGCGCGTGCAGGCCGGTGAGCATGTAGAACGTGAACCCGTACAGCGTGCGCGCATCGGTCGCGGTGGTCGCCCCGTACATCGATCGCCAATTTTGGGCCTGACCTACCACGAACGCGATGCCTATCAGCAGCGCCAGCGTGAGCATGCGCTGCGTGCCCTCGAAGCGATTCTGACGCACGGCGTTGAGCGCGCGATGCATCGTGACGCTCAACGCCGCGAGCAGCAGCGTGCTCGCGACCAGCCCGATGGGCAGGTTCGGCATGCTGGCCGTCTTCCAAACGTCATTCTGGGCGCGCGTGATCAGGTAGCCAACAACGCTTGCGCCAAAGAGCATCGATAGCGTGCCGAACAGCACGAACATCGCCAACTGCTTGGTCGAGATCGCCGCCAGCCGGGCGCCGTTCCCGCCCGTGACTCGCTTCAGCTCGGGCATTTTGGCGCTCGGGTATGTTCAGGCTCAGACATGTTTTGACACGTAAAAATGGCGTAAAACGTTTCCGCTTCCGTGACAACGGCGGCGGCGCTGAATATGCTTACGCGCTCACCCCGGAGCGTCCGAACTCTGGCACCCCCGCCTCTGTCCTCACCCGCCCAGCGCGACACCAGCGCTTTGAATTTCCCTGGTTTGCTGGCGCGGCTGGTGACTGCGGGCGTGTTTTCGGCCTGGTGCATGGTCGGCGCGGACGCCTGGGTGCGCTCGGGCTGGCCTTATTTTTCGGTCAAACATCACGTTGCCGCCGCACTCGGCTTGTACGCCGTGGTGGGCGCGCTGCTCGGTCTGTTGACCAGCTGCCTCGTGTGGCTCGAATGGCGTCTGATCGGCCGCCGCGTCGCGTTGAGCGGGGGCGCCGCCCCGCGGCGCAGCGCGGCGATTCGTCCCGCGTTCTATGGCCTCATCGGCGGTCTGGCGAGTGCTAGCACCGCCATCGCGACGTTCAGCGGCGAGCACGTGGCGCGCACCCGAGCGGCGACTATCGGCCCGGTCCTGTTCATCGCCTGCGCCGGGGGCCTTACCGCGCTCGGCGCGGCGCTCATGATTCGCGCGCTCGGACGCGTGACCGTGACGCGGCGCGGTTGGTCAATCGCACCCTACGTGGCCTCGTTCTTCGCGCTCGGCGCGGGCGTGGTCTGGATCGATCTGACCCAATACGTTTCTGTGTACGTGCGCCTGCACACCATCTTGGAGCTCTCGTCCGCGCTGATTCTGGGGGCTGCATTCGCGCTGATGCTCCAAGCGCTGACAGTGTACTTCCGCCGCGGCGAAGCGCTGATCCGAACGCTCGGCGCGCTCGGCTGCACGTGGCTCGTCGTGTTCATCGCGGTACCGGCGATTCGCATCCGCATCGATGATTGGCTGCGCCATGTGTGGTTGGAGGAAGCGTACGTCGGACGGGTGCTGCGCCGAGAGCAGATCGCCGAAGCATTTTTCAAGGATCCGCTGCACTGGCGGGGCCTGTATTTGTCGCGCATCGAGCGGCTGCGCGAGCGTTTCCCGCTCGGCGCGCCCAGCACCGCACCAAAGTGGCAAAATCCTCCCGCCCCAGCACCGGATTTCGAGGCGAAAATCGCAGCGCTGCGCGGCCCGAAGCGCGGCTACAACATCATCGTCTATTACGTCGATACGTTGCGCAACGACGTGGCGCGCGACCCAGCTGTAATGCCTAACTTGGCGCGCTTCGCGGAGACGTCGTTGGACTTTCGCGGGGCGTACGCGACCGGCTCGGACACCCTGCGCTCGCTGCCCGCGCTCACCGGCGGCAACTACGATGTCTCGACCATGCCTGAGAACGACTTCCTGCAAGTCGCTCGGCGCAACGGATACGATCGCGTGCTCTTGATCGCCAAATCGGCGCATGAATTCATCGGTAAATTGCGCCCAGATTTCAAATTCGACCGCGCAGTAGACGTTCCCGACTACCCGGCGCAGCTGCAGGTGTGGGGCTATGGCGCGCAACAGACCACCGCCAAACCGCTGGTCGACAGCGCGATCGAATTCTTGGGCTCGCGGACGCATACCGATAGGCCTTTCTTGTTGTGGCTGTTCAACTTCGACCAGCACAACTGGGCAGCGTTGGACGCCGCATACGTCGCGCAGATGGCCCAGCTGCACCACATTGGTGGGGATCCGAACCAGCGCGCCTGGCGGTACAACGCCGTTGCTTCCGGCGTCGACGCCGAATTCGGGCGCCTACTGAAGGAGCTGGAGCGCAAGAACCAGATGGACAACACCGTCGTGCTGTTCGTCTCCGATCACGGGGAATCACTGGGGCGTGACGGGTTCTGGGTCCATTCGGTGTTCCTCTGGGATCAACTGATCCGCGTGCCGCTCGTGTTGCACGCGCCCGGGCTCGGTTCACGGCGCGTCGAGGACCGCGTGTCGCTGGTCGACGTCGCCCCCACGCTTGCGCCCTTCATGACCGACAACGCAAAGACCACGGGTTACCAGGGTGAAGATCTGCTGGGTTATTTAGTGCCCAAGCGCCCCGCGCGCCGTTTGCCGCTCTTGCTCACGGCGGCCTCGAAAGACGTCCTGGTGCGCATCGGCCTGATCGATCCCGCGCGTAACTCGAAAGTCGTACTCTCGCTCGAAGCCGCATTGCCCGAGCTATATGACTTGGGCGCCTCGGACCCGGACGCCGAAAATCTCGCCGATGCGCAGCCCGCGCTCACGCTGGATCTGCTGCGGCAGCTCTATCATTCGCCGGTCTTCCCGCGCTCAGCGGATGACTTCGACGTGCGTGACACCAAGCAGCAAAAAGCGCAATACGCCGCGGAAGCTTCGGCAGCGCGGCACTGAGTGTCAGCTCCGGATGAGCCGCGCCAACGCCAGCGCGGCTTCTTCGCGCACGAACGGGTCGGCATCGTGCTCGCTGGCGCAGGTCAGCGATTGCCGAGCCAGTTCGCGCGCGGGCTCGCCGATTTCGCCGAGCGCCCAGGCGGCGTGCCCACGCACTAGCGCGCTCGTGTGCGCGGACACCGCGCGCGCCAGCGGGATCACGGCGCGCGCATCCTTGCTGTTGCCGAGCGCGATGGCGGCGTTGCGCGCGAGCTGAGCGCGGTGTGTGCGGCGCAGTGCCGAGCCCTTGACCAGGGTTCTATAGCGCGCGGAGCCCAACTCTAAGAGGCCGATCAGGTCGGGGGCCACCAAGTGCGGGCGAGCCGCCAGCTCCGGCGCAGACGGCTTGCCTTCCGCGCTGGCATTGAACGGACACACGTCCTGACACACATCACACCCGAAGACGCGCAGCCCAATCAACGGTCGCAACTCGCGCGGTACCGGCCCGTTCAGCTCGATCGTGAGGTACGAGATGCAGCGACGCGCGTCGACCACGTGCGCGTCGACGATCGCGCCGGTCGGGCAGGCGTCTAGACACAGCCGGCAGGAGCCACAGCGCGGCGCGATCGGCGCATCCGCGGTGATTTCAGCGTTCACCAAAAGCTCACCGAGCATCACGTAGCTGCCCACGCCCGGGATGATCGTCATCGTCGACTTCGCCGCGAAACCAAGCCCTGCGCGTTCGGCCGCAGCGCGTTCCAAGAGTGGCGCGGTGTCCACGCAGTGGCGCGCCAATACCGGGCGGCCGAGCAAGTTCGCTACAGCATCCGCGAGCCGGCGCAGCTTCTTACGCATCACGTCGTGGTAGTCTTCGCCGCGCGCGTAACGCGCCACGATGCCCGTCAGCGGAGCGCCGTGCTCACCACTGCGCAGCGGCACCAAGCCCGGGGCGGACGCCGGATAGGCCAGCGCGACCGCGATCAACGTCTTGGCCTCGGACAGCAGCTGCTTCGGGTCGTGCCGCGGACCGAGCAGGTAGTCCATCTCGGCGTGCCGCCCTTCGCGCAGCCAGGCCGAAAGCCGCTCCGCACCGAGTTCGAGCGGCTCGATGGACGCGAAGCCCACGCGCACGAAGCCGAGCTCTTGGCCTGCGGCCCGGACGCGCTCTGCCAACTCGCTGGCCGATAGCGGCGAGGCCGACACGATCGACGTTTCCGCCGGGTGATGGACCCGCGCGCCGTCGACGCCATGAGCTTCACTGAGGGGTTGAATCGCGGGTTCCAGCGGCATTTTCGGAATTGGGGAATAACCGACGGGGGCTCGGCGTCCCAGGCGGCGGCAGAGTGTGGTAACGGCGGGACCGTCATCGACGGGCCCGGCGGGGCCGGCCCGTCATCATCTTCGGTAATCCCGTGATCGAGATCCAGGAACTTTACAAATACTACGGCGATCGGCGCGCGATCGGTCCGCTTTCCACCAGCATCGCGCAGGGGGAAGTGATCGGCCTACTTGGCCTGAACGGCGCCGGCAAAACCACCACCTTGCGGGTCCTTGCCTGCGATCTGCTCCCCACTAGCGGAAGCGTGAAGGTCGCCGGCTACGACGTTGTCGAGCGGCCGGACGAAGTGCGCGCCAAGGTGGGCTACTTGCCCGACCGTCCTCCGCTGTACGAGGACATGACCGTCAGCGAGTACCTCTCGTACGCCGCGCGGCTGCGCAACGTGCCGACCAACGCCGTGAAAAAGCGGGTCGCTGACGTGACCGAGCTGACCGAGCTCGGGGATGTCGCGCACCAGTTGATCGGCTCGCTCTCGCACGGCTTCAAGCAGCGCGTGGGCATTGCCCAATCCATCGTGCATGGCCCGGAATTGGTCGTGTTGGACGAGCCAATTTCCGGCTTGGATCCAGTGCAAATCATGGAGATGCGCGAACTGGTGCGCAGCCTGCGCGGCGCGCACACGGTTGTCGTCTCAAGCCACATCTTGACCGAGATCAGCGAAACTTGCGATCGCATCTTGATCATCGACGACGGGCGCATCGCCTGGTCCGGCACGGAAGCGGACCTCAGCGCCACGCTGAAGCAGGGCATGCGCATCGGGCTCACGCTGCGCGCGCCGGGTATGTCCGCCCAGGCCGCCGCAGACAAGGCGCAAGCCGCGCTATCCGGGTTGGCCGGCGTCCGTGAAGTCGAAACGCTGGAGCCGTCCGAAGCCGGGGAGGGCGTGGCATCACTGCGCGTCGCCACCACGAGCGACGTGCGCGAAACGGTGAGCCGCAGCCTGATCGAGGCCGGGCTCGGTATTCTGCAGTTTTCGAAGGAAAAAGAGCTCGAAAACATGTTTCTGGAACTGCTCGGCGAGGGCCCCGAGCAGCCGGGCCGCAAACGCCGCAAGAAGAAGAAGCCCGTCGAAGCAGCGGCGCGCTCCGCTGAGAGTGCCAATACGCCGGAGGAGCCGTACTGATGCGCGCGCTCATCATTGCTCGCCGCGAGCTGTACGCCTACATGCGCTCGCCGCTCGGATCGGCGGTCATCGCCGCAGCGCTGCTGGTCGACGGCATCCTGTTCTACTACGCAAGCCTGGACCCAAAGAGGCTGTCCGCACAGCTCTTGGCGCAGTTCTTCTACGACTCTACAGCGGCAACAATGGGCGCCGGGCTCTTGCTCTCGATGCGCCTTTTGGCTGAGGAACGTCAATCCGGCACGATCACGCTCTTGAACACGGCGCCAATCCGCGACCGTGACATCGTGCTGGGCAAGTTCATCTCGTCGTTCGGCATGCTGACGCTGATGAACCTGCTCACGATTTACATGCCGCTGATGGTGTACGTGCGCGGCAAGGTCAGCGTCGGCCACATCGTCGTCGGCTACACCGGCTTGATCTTGTTCGGCGCCGCCGTGACCGCGATTGGCCTGTTCGCTTCGTCCTTGGCCCGTTCGCAAGTGGTCGCGGTGATCGTCGGCGCGGTGCTGATCGCGTCGTTCATTCTGCTGTGGGTCGTGGCACGCGCGGTCGACCCGCCGTTCAACACGTTCTTCTCCAGCTTGGCTCTACACAACGAAAACTACCGCCCCTTCATGCTCGGCACGCTGCAGTTCGATCGCGTGGCCTACTACCTGATGATCACGTACTTCTTCTTGTTGGCCGCCACCAAGGTCTTGGAGGCTCGCCGATGGCGCTGAACGAACGCGAACCGCAAACGCCGAGCGCCCCGGCCATGAACCGCGCCGTCGGCGCTGCACCGGGCTGGATCTTCCCGCTGTACGCCACGGGCATGGTGCTGGTGTTCCTGGGCGAGCGCGTGCTTTCCGGTCTGGAAAAGGGCGCAGGCGCCGCGACGGCCCTTGGTCTGTTGTGCGTGCTGCTCGCCACCGCACTGCGATTTTCGCCGCGCTTCCAAAGCGGCGGCGAGCGAAAATCGATCGAAACCTTGCTGGCCTTGTTGTCCTTGGCTGGCGTGGTCGCGCTCGGCATCTACTTTGCGACCACCGACGCCGGGACCGCGAAAGTGGGCATCGCGCGCCTGGCTTCGCCACTCAAAGATCACTTGCTCGGTGAGCTGCGCGTGATCTGGGTCGCGTTGGCCGCGGTCAGCTTGATTCCGATGCTGTTCGCCGAAACCGCGCTCTGGCCGATGCGCCGAGCCGAGCGCCCGGAAAGCCGGCGCGTGTGGGCTGCCGCCAGTGCGGGGCTCACGTTGGTGATCGCCGCTCTGTACGGTGCCCTGTTCGTGTACGCCGCGGGCGGCGTGACCTGGAAGGCGGACTACTCGTACTTCAAGACCTCGCGCCCGAGTGAGCCGACCCGCAAAATCGCGGCCAGTTTGGCCGAGCCAGTACGCATCGTCGCGTTCTTCCCGGACGTGAACGAGGTGCGCAACGAAGTGGCCGCGTACCTGCGTGAGCTGGGCACGGGCATGCCGAAGCTACAGATCCAGATCAGCGATCGCCTGCTAGCGCCCAAGCTGGCCAAGGAGCTGCACGCCACCCAAGACGGCGTGATCATCCTGTCGCGTGACTCAGTGAACTACACCATCAACCTGGGCACGGACATCGACGCCGCTCGGCCCAAGCTGAAGACCCTGGATCGCGACGTCAAAGAGCAGCTGCTCAAGTTGGCGCGCGCCCGACTCACTGCGTATTTCACGGTCGGCCATGGTGAGCTGAATGAGCCCAACAAGGGCAAGTCGGATTCGCCGGCGCACTCCGCCACCATCACCCGCACGATCCTGCAGAAGCAGAATTTCACCGTCAAAGATCTGGGCCTCGCACAGGGCCTGGCCAATGAAGTCCCGGACGACGCGGACGTCGTCTTGATCCTCGGCCCCTCGGATCCGTTCGCGCCCGAAGAGATCAACGCGCTACAACGCTACGCGGATCGCGGCGGGCATCTGTTGATCTCGCTCGACCCAGACGCGAACAGCAGCCAAATCAGCGTTCCGGCGACGCCTGGTGACGGGCACGCGCCGAGCGCCGTGCCTGCGGCGAGCCCGAGTGCTTCGGCCAATGCCGCCCCTGCGCATTCCTCCACGGCGGTCGCGCCGTCCGCCAGCGCTGCATCGAAGGGCAAGCCGCCAGCGCTACCCGTGCCGGAGGTTCCGGAGGTCGTGCCGCCGGGTCTCGAGGCGTTGGCTGGGCTCGCTCAGTTGAAGTACTCGCCGACTGTGCTCGCCAACGAGCACAGTCACATTCGGCTGGCCTTCAACAACTCGGACCAAACACGTTTGGTCACCAATAGCTTCTCGTCGCACGCCTCGGTGTCCACGCTGAGCCGCAACGCGCCAGCCGCGTCCGTGGTGTTCTTCGGCGCGGGCAGCTTGGAGCGCGCGAATGGCGCCACGGCGAAGATTGATTTCGCGGTGCGCGCGCCCGCGGGCACCTGGGCTGACCGCAACAAGAACTTCGTGCAAGACAAAGACACGGAAAAGACGAAGGGCTACAACATCGCCGCGGCCGTCTCCATGCCGGTCGTGGGAGGCGCGCCGGCCGCGCCGCCGTCAACAGCCAAAAAGCCGGCCGAAAAGAAGCCCGAAACCAAGGAAATGCGCGCGTTCGTGGTGGCTGACACGGATGCCTTCAGCGATCTCGTGATGAGCAACGTACCTGGCAATCAGTACTTCCTGGCGGACGCCGTGCGCTGGCTCGTGGGCGAGGAGAGCTTCGCCGGTGCGGAAACGAGCGAGGAAGACTCGCACATCGAAAAGACAAAGCAGCAAGATCTGAGCTGGTTCTACGCCACCATCTTCGGCGCGCCGTGCTTGGTGATGGCCGCGGGCGTCTTCGTCAGTCGTCGCTCGCGGCGCCCGGGAGGAGCCCAGCGATGAGCCTATTCAAAGGACAGATCCTGCACCTGGCGTTGCTCGGCGCGTCGGCTGTTCTCGCGCTCGGCGTGTGGACGCGCGACGACGACGCGCAGTTGGCACTCAAGCCGACTGAGGTCGAAGTCTGGGGCGGCACTCCGGATTCGGTCACCGCGATCAGCTACGAATCCGGGACGCGCAAACTGCGCATCGAGCCGAGGAAGGACGCGCGCGGCCGCTGGTACGTCGGCACGGTCGACAAAGACAAGCCAAGCGCCACTCCGCCGCACGCGGCGGGCGCGGATGCCGGCGCACCGCCGGCGCCGCCGGAGCGCGAAACCGTGCGTTTCATCGCGGTAAAGGCCGCCGATGACTTGGTGAAAACGCTCGCGCCGTTGCACGCGCTGCGTGCCGTGGGCAAAGTCGAAGGCACTCGCGTTGAGGAGTTCGGACTGGACAAGCCGGAGGGCACACTGAAAATCACCGTGGCGGGCAAAGAGCAAACGCTCGTGATCGGCGGCTCCACGCCGGGCGGCAGTGAGCGTTACGCGAGGTCCGGCACCGGGGACGTGTTCGCCATCGCCGGTGACATCGTGAGCGGCCTGCAATACGCGGAGATGCGTTTGCCTGAGCGCGAGCTGCACGAGTTCAAGCCCGAAGAAGCAACGCGAGTGAAGGTCAGCAAGGCCGGCAAGTCGCGAGAGCTGTCGCGCGTCGCAGACAAAAAGGACGGCTGGGCCGATAGCGCCACGCCGACCAAGCTGGACGAAACCGTCGGCAACTGGATGAGCAAGCTCGGTCGCTTGCACGTGCAAGACTGGGTCGAGAAGCCCAGCGCGCCACTCGGTGCAGACAACACCGTCGTTACGGTCGATTACTTCGCGGGTTCGAAACCGCTGGGCACGCTGCAGCTGTTCAAAGTGTCCGGCGAAAAGGGCCCTGAGTTCCTGGCCAAGACGGAATACGGTCGCTGGTACGCGCGCGTCGTCACCAGCTCCGCCGAACAGCTGGAGCAAGACCTAAACTCAGTCGTCAAGTAGCGGGAACTATTCGGATTTATCGAGCGCTCTTCAGCGGCCCCGCGGGTGGCCGTTGCTCGCTTCGAGGTCTCTTGAAAGCGCTCGCTTGGCTCCCCCTCTGCTGCGGCACGTTGTTGCTTACGCCGGCGCTGTTCGGGCAGAGCGCGCTCACGCCGCGCGCCGTACCGCTCGGCGTGCAGAGCTGCGACACAGACTGCCAAACCGCCGAGACCGATTGCGACTTGTCGTGCGATCAAGTCGTGGCGTGCGTGGAAGAGTGTAAAAAGGCTTCCGCGATCTGTGCGCAGAAGTGCCGTGAGGACCCAGCCACGAATCCGGACGGCCCCGCCAAGCCACCGACCACGCCCGCGAAGAAGCCCGCCGCAACCGATAAGAAGGGCGGCGACAAGAAAGCGCCTCCCGCGAAAGCAGCTCCCAAGGCGCCCACGAAGGCCCCCCCGATCGCACCCGCCAAACCGTAGGGCGTGTCCCCGCATACCCGTGCCCGTGCCCGATCGCCCTCCCATCGTTCTCGTCTTTTGTGGGTCGCCTCGCGGCAACTTGCGTGCGCCAGTGCGGACCGACGTTGGGCCGCGGTGTCCGTTTTTCGGGCACGGGCACGTTTACGGGGGACTCTGGTCGTCTTGGGGCGGCGCAGGAGCCCCCCAACCCCCCAGTTGAGCCGCGCGCTCGCGGCCGCTTACTTCGGCGCCTTGGGACCGAGCGGACCGTTCGCCGTGCCGCCCTCTTTGAGCGTCACCCCGCCGTACGGCGCCACGACGGGCATTTTCTCGTACAGCTTGGTGTAGACGGCTTTCATTTCAGCCAGCTTTTCCGGCTCGGTTTCGGCCAAGTCCGTCTCCTCGCCCGGATCCTTCGTGAGATTGAAGAGCATGAACTTGCGCTCTTTGATCACGATCAGCTTGTAGTCGCCCTGGATGACGGCGCGGCGCGGCGGGTTGTGCGAGTCCTCGGTGAGTTCGCTCAAGATCGGTTCGCGATTGTCCGGCTTGGCGCCAAACAACTCGGGAGCGAAGCTCTTGCCCATGAACTCCGGCTCGGGCGGAACGCCCATCAAGTCCAAGATCGTCGGCGCCAAGTCGATGTGGGAGCGACGCTCGGTGATGCGCCTCGGGGTGATGCCGGGGCCCGACACCATCATCGGCACGCGCGTCAGTACGTCCCAGATCTCGAAAGCGTGTTTATAGAAGCCGTGCTCGCCGAAGGCTTCCCCGTGGTCCGCGCTGATGATGACCACGGTGTCCTTCCACCACGGTTGCGCACGCGCAAAGTCGAGCAGCTTGCCCAACCACAAATCTGTGTAAAAAACCTCGGAATCGTAGCGGTCGCGGTTCTTGTTGCCGAAGTCGGGCGACTCCGGGTGCTTGTTGTATTGATCGTGCGGGTCCATGTAATGGGCCCAGGCAAAGAACTGTTTGCCGGTGTTCTCGGGCTTGCTCAAGAGCTTGATGCCGAGCTCGGTCATCAACTGGCTGGTGATTGAGTTGTCGGTTTCGGGATCGAAGATGATCCCCGGCACGAACTGCCAAGTCGTGAAGCCTTGATCCAAGCCCACACCGCGGAAGTACAGGTGGCCGTGCCACCCGGTGGTCAGTACACCGTGTGCAGACAGCACCTCCGCCAAGAACGTGTCCGACTTGGGGTAGCTCGCGAAGAAGTAGCCGCTGCGGTACAGCGTGGACGGGTAGCGGCTGGACAAGAAGCCCGCGACGCTCTTCGCGGTGTAGCTGGAGAGCGCGTACTCGTTGGTGTACACGACGCTCGTATCGGCCAGCTTCGTGAGGTTCGGAGCGATGGCGCGCGAGTAGCCGGTCCACGGCATGTCGGCGCGCAGGCTGTCGATGGTCAGCAGCAGCACGTTGCGCGGCGTGGTCGGCTGCGGCGCGGCAGTTACCACCGGAGCCGGATGGGCGCTGGGCGCGGGGGCCGCGCGGGCGCTCGCAGCCACCGACGCCGTCGAGGTGGCCGCCGGGGGCTCGGCTTTGGTCTGGCAGGCTGCGGCCAGCAGGGCCAGAAGCAACGGCGACAAGATCGAGGCGTGGGGGAGGGTCAGGCGAGTCACTTGAGGGCCGCACAGTAGAGACTCGCTCCGGATTGGTCGAGGATTTGGCGCTCCCGCGCCGAGTCACGCACTTGGAAGGCTGCGGATTTCTGATCCGAAAGGCATATTGCAAAGTTGCAATATCCGGACAGCAATAGGGCCACTAAATGCCTGATTTGGATCCTCGAAAGGCCCGGTACGGCGCGTGCATTCAGTCTGACTTGGCAGCAGCCCGAGGCGTCCCCCCCCTCCGCCCGGGCTGCTGCCCTTTCTTTGAGCAGCCTGCGCCAGAACTCCGCGGGATTCTTGGCCGATCGGCGGTGCTTCGTGGCACTTCGCGGGCTGGAATGCGAAGCCCCCTCGTCCTTGCCACGCTCGGCGCTGCGGCAGCCGTGCTTGGGTGCCATCACGACGCAGCCGGGGGCGCGCAAGCACTGAGCCGAGCGGTCGAATCGGCAACGGCCGCGCCCTCGGCCAGCGCGCTGAGTCCGCCTGCGCCGCGCGCGCCGCACCTGCCGCGCGTCACCCTCGACGGCGAGAACCACGAGCCGCCGCCCGCACCGGCGACGACCGGACCGCGCGTGTTCGCGAAGGCATTGCGCGTTTGGGTGTTCGCCGCGCCCTCACCCAGCGCGACCAAGCTCGGCTACCTGCGGGCGGGTGCGTGGTCGCCGACGACGGCCAAGGCAGCCGGCTTCGACGGTTGTGCGGGCGGTTGGTTTCATGTCGAGCCAGAAGGCTTCGTGTGCGTTGGCCCGACGGCGACGACCGATCCGAACGACAAGACCGTGGTCGCCACGCTGGGCACGCTCCCCGACGTGTCGCGTCGCCTGCCGTACATTTACGGTACTGTGCGCAAGCCGGGCCCGATTTACGGCCGCGTGCCCAGTGAAGCCGAACTGGCGCAGGCCGAACCGGAACTCGCCGAGCGCATGAGCACCTGGCTTGCCGCCGAGGGTGAGGTGGGCGCGCGTTACGCGCCGCAAGTTTGGCTCGGGGGAGCGACTCCGCCGGATGCCGCGCAAGCTTGGGCCACCAAGCAGAGCGATCCACTGCCCAAATTCCTGGAGATCGCCAAGGGTGCAAACGGCGCGGACGCCGTCGTGGACCACATGCGCCCAAAGGTCGGCTACTCGCTCTTGGAGACATTCCTGAGCGCGGGCCGCCGTTACGGCGTGACCAGCGACTTGACGCTCGTGCCGATCGATCGCTTGCGCCCGATTCAAGGCTCGAGCTTTCACGGCATCGAGATCGGCAAGGGCGTTGTCATGCCGTTCGCGTTCGTGCGCTCGCCCGATGCCAAGTATTGGGAGTACGACGCAAAGAAGAAGAAGTTCCGCGAAGCCGAAGCCGCAGAGTACCGCGCGGCAGTGCACCTGACCGGCAAGCAGCAATTCTTCCACGGCCGTTTGCACTTCGAGGTCGACGGCGGCAAATGGCTGAGCGACCAAGATGCGTCACGCATCGACCTGGCGCGACACATGCCAGCTTGGGGGAAGAACGGCGAAAAATGGCTCGATGTGAACGTCACCAAGCAAACCTTGGTGGCTTACGATGGCACGCGGCCCGTGTACGCGACGCTGATCTCGAGCGGCGAAGCGGGGCTAGATGACCCGGCGCATTCGACAGCCACGAAGCGCGGCATCTTCCGCATTCACACCAAGCACCTGTCGACGACCATGGCGTCGGACGAAGTAGGCGAGGAGTTCGAGCTGCGCGATGTGCCGTACGTGCAGTACTTCGAGGACGGCTACGCCCTGCACGGCGCGTATTGGCACGATCGCTTCGGGGTCCCGAAGAGCCACGGCTGTATCAACCTCGCGCCCGAGGATGCGAGGCGCTTGTTCTTCTTCACCGAACCGGAAGTGCCGCCAGGATGGCATGCGCGACTATTGCCCTTGAAGGGCACCGTCGTGTTCGTTCACCCGTAACGCGGTCAGGCTACGGCGTGTGCACGCCGCCAGCGCCGCCGCGTTCATCGGCGCTGCCGCCGAAGCCGCCAGCTCCGATGAACGGCTCGCCGCCCATGTCGCCTTCGGAGCTACCGCCGGCACCGGTAGTACCCTCTGCGCAGCCATCGGCGAGCGTGATGTTGAACGTTTGCTCGGTCGTGCTGTTGCCGCCGTTCGTGATCGCGTACACGACGCCGGCGTCGTCCACGAGTTCGGCTTGGATGGTGTAGCCACCGGCGTGCAGCTTGTCGCTCGTCACGAGCGTGCTGACGTTTAGATCTGCGCCCAGACTGGCTGCCAATCGCTGGCTGAGCACGGCGCCATTGGGTCCACCATCCAGCAGGCTGACGCGGACTTGGCCGCACTGCAGCGCGCTGCCGCACTTGCCGGGCGGA
Source organism: Polyangiaceae bacterium (assembly GCA_039936055.1). Lineage (GTDB taxonomy): Bacteria > Myxococcota_A > Polyangia > Polyangiales > Polyangiaceae > PMG-095. Next base: position 23,217 of record JBDTJC010000065.1, read on the forward strand.
TAGAGCGTCCAGTTGGTCAGCGCGATCGCGACGCCGATGGTGTTGTCGCAAGCGAGCACGGACGAGTCCCCGCCTTGCCCTGTCATGCCGGAGCCGAGCGAGATGCCCGTTATGGACAGGGTTGGCGGGCCGTCAAACAGGTCCGTCGGAGCGCTGTCGTCACCGCTGCACGCTTCGAACACGCCCATCAGAAGCAAGCTGGAACCCAGGTAGCGGAGCAGTTGCACTGAGCGGCTTCGTGTCACGAGCGACCTCGGGGCAGGGCCTTCAGCTCAGCGTCGTCTAAGGCGACGCGTTCCGGATCGATCTTGAAACCTTTCACGCTTTGCTCGAGCTCCTCAGCGAGACGCTGTAAGCGCTCGCCCTCATTGACCGCATTTTCGCTGGAGCCGACCGCGGCTCCGGCGATGCGCTGCACGGCATCCATGTTCCTGGCAATTTCATCGGACGCGATGGCCTGCTCTTGGACCGCCGCCGCGG
>JBDTJC010000066.1:0-14276 GCA_039936055.1 Polyangiaceae bacterium
TGACCACAGCCGCTTCGCCTGCTTCGGCGACAACATCAATGCCGGTCGCGTAGTACCAGTGTTCAGCGGTAACGGGAGCGGTGAGGCTCTCGGCGGCAACCGCGTTGCCGGTTGCGATGTAGGACGTCGTTCTCGAGCCGGGATGTCCGGTGACGGCCACGGGGGTGGCCCCGAATGCCAAGCTGAGCGCGACCTTCGTCTGCGCCGGCAGGGTGAAATCGAACGGGTCGGAGATGGTGGTAGCGCCGGCTGCAATGGTGACTGATGGCGACCCGGAGAAGGTAAGCGCGTGATCGCTCGCGAGGTCGATGGTGTGCCCGCTCTTGGAGAGCGCGAGGTGAGCGGCGCTGAGCGTGACGCTGCTCTGTCCATACTCGTTGGAAAAGTGGACACGCACGCGCTTGCCGCCGATCGAAACGTAGAAGATCTGACGCAGGGTGCGGTTGGAGAGGCCAGGAGCTGGCGGTAAGTTCGCGCTCTCGGTCAGTTGCGGCGATGCGCTCCACGTGCCGACCCAAGGCGTGGCGCTGAGTTCGCCCGCACCGCCGCCGTTCGCCGTGGCCTGGCCTGCAGCTCCGGCGAGGCCTGCCGCGCCGCCATTCCCGACGCCGCCGGCCGTCCCGCTACTGCCGGAAGCACCCCCGGCTGCGCCCCCCGCGCTCGCCATGCCTGCCCCGCCCGCGGCGCCCGCACTGTTCGTGCCTGCAGCCGCACCCGTATTGGCTCCGCCCGCTACGCTCGAGCCACCGCCGTCCGTCGACGCTCCGCCAGCGGAAGTGCCAGAAGAGCCGGTGCTGTCTGTCGCTCCGTCTCCTCCCGCCGCACCTGCATGAGCTGCATTCGCGTTGCCGCCGGAGCCATCTGTCGAAGAGTGCTGGCCACAAGCGAGGAGAAGCCACCCAATGAAAATTGGGGTGCTGGTGAATCTCAGGCCGGAACGATGTGGTGCTTGAGCCGGTTCGGGATCCGGTTCTGCGCGCTGCTTAGACATGCCACGCCATCTTAGTCGGTCAGTCATTCGCTCATGGAGCAATCGAAGAATTTCTACAGCAACTCACGGCGGTTTTCCAATCACTTCGACCGCGCGCACCGAGCCCCGTAGATGTAGTTGTTGAAGAGCGACGGGGCGTCTACTCCTCGATTCGAGGAAAGGAGGCTCGATGCATCGTCGATGAAGCTGCCTCCCCGGGACTTCCGGATCGCGAAGGAGATCGCCAAGGACCCTGGTGGATTGAAACAATTGACGCACGGGCTTGCGTATGAGCCGGCCTCGTCCTGGACCCATTCCCTGACGTTGCCTGCTAGGTCTGCCTGACCGTACAGGCCATCGCCCTTCGGCGATTCTGAGCCGACGGGGCTGACGGCGCCAAAGGGAGGCGGCGAGGCGCAGGAGGGTGAATTCTTAAAATTCGCATAGCTGCAGTCAGGTGCCGCGCTGCCCCAAGGGTAAACCCGCTGCTCTGTTCCTCCCGCGGCTGCGTAGTTCCATTCCGCTTCGGTGGGCAAGCGCCCGCCATCCCAGATGCAGAACGCCTCGGCTTCAAACCAACTGATGCCGCTGATTGGTAGGCTTTCCGCGGCCGCGCTGCCGGCAGCGTCCGTCCAAGTTTGGTATGGCCCGCTGCACTTCAGCGCCGTTCCTAGCGCCTCGGTGCTCGCGGGCAAGCTTGCATTCCACGCCGTGTTCCAGCCCGTGTCGCTCGCGTTGTTGGGGTTCGCTCCGGCGCCTGCCGCAATCATGTTTTGCGCATACGCTGCTGCGAACTTCCGGACCCGGCCCACCGTGATCTCGTACGTGTCCAGGCGGAAATCGCTCACGAGCGCGGGGTACGCCTGGTCCGTGTAACCCGGGGTGACTCCGTCGTAGCTCCGATAGAACGATGCTGTCGTCACGCCCGTGACAACGTTCGACGCGCAGCAGTTCGCGTCCCCGCTCGGACCGCAGGTCGCCGCCAATCCGATGCACGAAGGCGGCGGTTCGCAGACATTCCTTACCGCATTGCACCTTGGCGTCGCACCGCTGCAATCCGAATCCGAGAGGCACCCAACGCACAGCGAAGTGGTTCCCAAGTCCTTGCACCTTGGCGACCCTACGCACGCCGTGCAGGTCGCGCCGCAACTAGAGTCCGCCTTGCACTCGGCGCACACACCCGCCCCCGCGCACTGCTCGTTAGCACCGCACGCGGTGTCTGTCGGCGCATAGCTGCAGGCCCCGGAACGGCAGCTGCCAAGCGCCGCATAAATGGTCGCGGTCGCTGCGCTCTTGCAAACCGCCGCTGGCCGCGTAGTGCACACTACTCCGGTGCACGGATCCCTGCCTCCTGCGGCGCCAGCGCCAGCAAAGCCAGCGCCGCCGCCGCCAGGAGCTCCCGCTGACTGCGTGCCGCTACCGGCCGTGGCGCCCGACGAGCCAGCAGGGGCCGCACCGCCTGTCGAAACGTTGTCTAGATAATCGTCGAGGATGCTCGTCCGGCTGCAAGCAGTAGGCAAGAGAGCGATGCACAGAGTCCCGCACCAGAGACACACGCCGCGCATGCGCGCGCGCGACTTGTAACGCTCCCCAATAGCCATGACGCGAATATAGCCGGCGTCGGCGGCCGCGCACGATTTCTCGCGTCCCGAGATTGAGGATGGAGACAGAGACGAGCGATAGAGCCTTGTTACAGTTCGTGACTTGCGAGGCTGTCGACACACCCAAGGCCACCCCTCAAGTCACGCGCCACCTGTGGTGTGACGTTTATACTGGGTTCGAACGCGCGCTCCGATCAACGTTCGGTACGCGCCTGTTCACACGGCGGTCGAACTCGACTCCAGAACGGTCACGCCTGCGTGAGGAGCTCAAGGCTGGTAGGGCCGCGGCGCCACCTGGGGCGTCGTCCCCTCGACCCAGGCTGGACTCCCCTGGGAGGTGATGGTGACGCTGGAGCTGGTCAACCCAGACGACGTGGCTTCGATGGTCGAGGTGCCGGAGTAGTAGGTGCGGAATTCGATCGCAGCCTGACCGTCGAGAATCGCGATGTCCGACGCCGAACCACCGCCGGGCGGTGTAGCGAGTTTTGCTTTGAAGCATTCGCGACATCTAGCGGCAACCCGACCCGGCGGACTCTAGGGCTACACGATCCTCACAGATGAGGTCTTCATTATGGCAGTTTTCCGTCGATTCCCCGCTGCGTTTTGCGTTCTGAGCTTGCTTTCAGCGAGTGTGGGCGGCTGTAGTAAGCCGGCCCCACCCCCGGCTCCGCCCGACACCGCCTCTGCAGCGCTGGCGGCTCCCGCCGCCTCCAGCGCTGCGCCAATGGCGAGCGCAGCCGCGCCTGCGGGCTCTGTCGATGCACCCGCGAAGCCGGGCCAGCTGCGCATTGCCTACAGCGATTGGCCGGGCTGGGTAGCCTGGGAAATCGCGATCCAAAAGGGTTGGTTCAAGGAGGCGGGCGTCGACGTCGACTTTAAATGGTTCGAATACGCGCCCTCGATGGAAGCCTACTCGGCGGGCAAGGTGGACGCCGTCGCGGTCACGAATGGCGACGCGCTCGTCACGGGCAGCAGTGGTGGGAAGAGCACCTGCATCGTCGCCAATGACTACAGCGACGGCAACGACATGGTCGTGGCCAAGCCCGGCATCAAGAAGATGGAGCAGCTGAAGGGCAAGAAAATCGGCGTGGAGGTCGGCTTCGTCGACCACCTGCTGCTGCTGAACGCGCTCAAAGCCGCGCACATGACGGACAAGGACGTAACCATCGTCAACGTGCCGACGGACCAGACACCGCAAGCGCTCAAGTCCGGCACGGTCGACGCGATCGCCGCCTGGCAACCGAACAGCGGCAACGCGATGAAAGAGCTGCCCGGCTCCACGCCGATCTTCACCAGCGCCAACGTTCCGGGCCTAATTTACGACCTTTTGTGCGTCAATCCGCGCAGCCTCGCCGAGCACAAGGACGACTGGGCCAAGATCGTCAAGGTCTGGTTCCGCGTGACCGACTTCATTGCCGATCCCAAGAACTTGGACGAGGCCGCTAAAATCATGAGCGCGCGCGTCGGCCTCACGCCGGAGCAATACAAGCCCTTGATGAAGGGCACGCATTTACTGAACCTGGCCGAGAACCTGAAGCACTACAAGAAGGCCGAAGGCTTCGACTCAATCTTCGGTTCGAGCGCGATCGTCGACGAGTTCAACGTCAAGAACGCCGTCTACAAAGTGCCGCAGAAGGTGGACGAGTACTTCGATCCGAGCTTCGTGGAAGCGCTCGGAAAGGCCAAGTAAGCCCATGAGCTCTCCGTCCAAGGTCGCGTCCACCGGTGAGCCGCTCGCTCGCCTACTCGGGGTGCGGAAGCCGCTCGATGCTCGGGCGCGATTTTGGGTGGGAGTGTTGGCTTTCGCGCTACCGTTTCTGAGTTGGTGCGCGGTCAGCTACGTGCCGTTCATCTGGCACCCTCAGGTTTTGGTCTCGAATGCCGGGGCCATCAACGTCCCCGGCGAGTACAGCTACGTCGCGCAAGGTGACAGGGTCGATCGCGACGTGTTCGTCATGCGCAACCGCGAGCTTTCAGCCGCGCATGCTGCGCTAGCCCAAGGCAAGCGGGTGAATCCGATCTACCTGCAAGCCCCGCACGAGGTCGCGCGCGCGATGTACACAGCCTTCACCACCGCGCCCGAGCGCACCGGTGACGCCTGGCTACACGAGAGCTTGTTGCAGAGCTGCAAAGTGATTTTCTGGGGTTTTTTCTGGTCGGCGCTGTTCGGCATTCCCCTGGGCGTGCTGTGTGGCACCTTCCCGTTTTTCGCGCGCTTGTTCGAACCGTTCGTGGATTTCGTGCGCTACATGCCGGCGCCGGTCTTCGGTGCGCTGATGGTCACCATGCTCGGCCTGGCAGACGAACCGAAAATCGCGATCATCTTCATCGGCACCTTCTTCCAGATGGTGCTGATCGTGTCGAACACGACGCGCGCGGTGGAAGCTTCGCTCTTGCACGCCGCACAAACGCTGGGCGCGAACAAACGGCAGCTGGTTTGGTACGTGGTGGTGCCGGGCGCGTTGCCCGGCTTGTATCGTGACATGCGCATCCTAATCGGCTGGGCTTGGACGTACCTCGTCGTGGCTGAGTTGATCGGTGAAAAGTCGGGCTTGAGCGCGTTCATCTACCAGCAACAACGCTATCGGCATTTCGACAACGTGTATGCGGCGATCGTGATCATTGGCGTCGTCGGCCTGTGCATCGATCAATTCTTGGCCGTGTTGGCTCGCTACCTATTCCCCTGGGAAACGGGGCAGACAAAACTCGTGCGCATGATGCGCGCCATGTGGCGAGCGCTGCCGCAGCGGGTTTTGGCCAAAGCGTAACCCACTGGACATCGGCGCTCCACCGCCGACGTCCGAAGCTCGACTCAGGCCATGTCCGACGACAGCATTCAGCTTCCGAGCTACCTCGATCATCCACCCGAGGTTGCCGAATACTTCGCGGAGGTACAGACACGCGAAGTCGTGCTCAGTATCGAGCATCTAGGGCGTGAGTTCGAGAGCTCGGACGGCCCGATCGTCGCGCTCGCGGATGTGAACTTCAGAGTACGGAAGCGCGAGTTCATCAGCGTGATCGGCCCATCGGGCTGCGGTAAGTCGACTTTAATTCGCATCGTCGCGGGGCTCGAGGATCCGAGCTCGGGCATCGTCGCGGTGGACGGCATCCCGGTGACTGGGCCCGGCGCCGACCGCGGCATGGTGTTCCAGAACTACGCGCTGTTTCCCTGGCTGACCGTGCGAAAGAACGTGCTCTTCGGTCCCAAGATGAAGGGCCTCCGCGACGACAAGGGCAGGAACGCCGCCGATGAATGGCTGAAGCTGGTCGGTCTCACTGATTTTGCCGACCTGTACCCGGCGCAGCTCTCGGGCGGCATGAAGCAACGCGTGGCCATCGCGCGCGCCCTCGCCAACGACCCTCGTGTCCTGCTGATGGATGAGCCGTTCGGCGCGCTCGACGCGCAGACCCGAGCGAGGATGCAGGCGCATCTGCTTCGCATTTGGTCGGTAGCGGACGTGACCGTGCTGTTCATCACTCATGATTTAGACGAAGCAATTTATCTTTCGGATCGGATCGTCGTGCTCGGCGCTCGCCCTGGGCGAATTCTGGAGATCATCGACGTGCCCGTGCCCCGGCCGCGTGCGCCGGAGCAGTTCCTTTCAGGGCACTTTTTGGCTACGAAGAAGCGGCTCGAAGAGCTGATCCATCGGCGTGATGCCGCTCCGAGCGAGAACGAAGAACTGGTTCATGACTGAAGCAAGCAAAACCTGGCTCGTGGACGAGCCTCTGCGCGGCGGGCAAATGTGGTCGCGCGTGCTCAAACGCGGTCAGCTCTTGCGGTTGACGGACTCGGAAGGTGGAGGCTGCGTCGCGGCTCTGCTCTACAACGCGGATCAGCCGATTGAGCGGTACAACATGCCGGACACGCTCAAGGCACAACACATCGCGCGCATCACCGCGGGCTACGTGCTCTATTCCGACATGGGGCGCGTGCTCTGCTCGGTCGTGACCGACACCTGCGGCTGGCACGACACCATCACCGGCGTAGCCGACGCCAGCTCGAGCTTGAGGAAGTACGGCGCGGGCGCCTACCAGGCGCTCCGCAATGATTGGCACCGGAACAGTCGCGACAATCTGCTGGTAGAGCTCGGCAAGTACGAACTCGGTAAGCGGGATTTCGGCGCGGCCGTGAATTTTTTTGCCAAGGTCGCGCCCGATGCGGAAGGTAAGCTGAGCTGGGTAGCCGGCCACGCCAAAGCCGGCGCAACCGTCGAGCTGCGCAGTGAGATGAACACGCTCGTGGTGCTCTCGAACACGCCGCATCCGTTGGACCCAAACCCGAAATATACTGCAAAAACCGTGCAAATTGGCGTGCGTTGGGCCGAGCCCGTCGGCGCAGACGACGCATGCAAGGTGTGTTGCCCCGAGAACGAGCGTGGCTTTGCGCTCACTGACGCTTACTTCAGCTGACTGGCACGACCATGGCTCTACGCGAAAGCTCTCTCGATCCGAAACAGGCCAGCTTCGACACCGTGCTCGGTTCGGGGCTCGGCTTCAGTCATGTGGTCAAGCGCGGGCAAACCCTCCGCATCGTCGATCTCGATGGAAACCAAGCTGTTGATACTCTGTTCTTCAGCGCGGCGGACGTTTCCGAGCGCTACAGCGCTGTCGATACCATCCGTGAGCAAGGGGCGATCTACCTGACTACGGGCTCACCCCTGATGTCGACGGAAGGCCGCGTACTACTCAACATCGTGGCCGATACCTGCGGGCGCCACGACACGCTTGGTGGAGCCTGCGCTGCAGAATCGAACCAGGTGCGCTATGCGCTCGACAAGAAGTACATGCACAGCTGTCGCGACAACTTCTTGCTCGAAATTCAGCAGCGGCGGCCGGAGCTCAGCAAACGCGACCTGACTGCGAATATCAATTTTTTCATGAACGTGCCCGTAACTCCAGAGGGCGGCCTCGACTTCGACGACGGCATCTCGGCGCCCGGGAGATACGTGGAAATGTGCGCGGAAAGCGACGTGATAGTGCTGATCTCGAACTGCCCGCAGCTGAATAATCCCTGCAACGGATACAACCCGACGCCGGTCCGGATCTTGGTTTGGTGACTCATGTTTCAGAAAGTCTTGATCGCGAACCGAGGCGAGATCGCTTGCCGCGTGATTCGTACGCTGAAAAAACTCGGCGTTGGTTCGGTCGCGATCTACTCGGAGGCGGATCGTAATTCGCTGCACGTGCTCGAGGCGGACGAGAGCGTCTGTGTGGGCCCGGCGGCAGCGTCCGCCAGCTACCTCAACCGTGATGCCATCTTGCGCGCTGCGGAGCTTACTGGCGCCAAGGGCATCTTTCCGGGCTATGGATTTTTGAGCGAGAACGCGGACTTCGCCGAGACCGCACAGGCGCTCGGCATTGCGTTCATCGGGCCTACGCCGGATCAGATGCGTCGCTTCGGCGTCAAGCATACCGCGCGCGAGCTGGCGGAGGCATTGGGAGTGCCGCTGCTGGCCGGCACGCCGCTGCTTGCCGACGTTGACGCGGCCGTCGCGGCCGCCACGGGCGTCGGCTATCCGGTGATGTTGAAGAGCACCGCCGGTGGCGGCGGCATCGGCATGCAGGTCTGTCGGGATGCCGCGAAAATCCGGGAGATTTTCGACTCCGTGCGCTCGCTCGCGCAAAAGAATTTCGGTGAAGGCGGCGTGTTCTTGGAGCGATTCGTAGAACGCGCGCGGCACATCGAGGTACAGCTCTTCGGAGACGGTCAAGGCCACGTCATCGCGCTCGGCGAGCGGGATTGCTCGGCTCAGCGCCGGCACCAAAAGGTGATCGAGGAGACGCCCGCGCCGCGTCTGAGACCGGAGGTGCGTACGGCTTTGCTCGAGGCCGCCGTACGCATCGGCAAATCCGTCAACTATCGCTCGGCGGGCACCGTCGAGTTCGTCTACGACGACGACCGCGAGGAGTTCTACTTTCTCGAGGTCAACACGCGCTTGCAAGTCGAGCACGGCGTGACGGAGCTATGCACGGGGGTAGATCTCGTCGAGTGGATGGTGCGGCTCGCCGCAGGCGAAGCGCTACCGCTCGATCCCGTGCCGGAGGCCCGAGGCCATGCCGTAGAGGTTCGCGTGTACGCGGAGGATCCCGCGCGCGGCTTCAAGCCGTGTCCCGGTGTCTTAACCGAAGTATCGTTCCCCGAAGGAGTGCGGGTGGATTCGTTTGTCGAGCGCGGCAGCGAGATCAGCGGTTTCTATGATCCGATGATCGCCAAGGTGATGGCGCACGCGGGAAACCGCGACGCGGCGTTGGACAAACTGTGCCAAGCCCTAGAAAACACGCGCATCGCGGGCACGGAGACGAATCTGGCGTACGTCGCTCACGTGCTCGCCAGCCCCGTCTTTCGTGAGGGGCGCACGACCACGGCTTACCTCGGCACGCTCGCCTATGCGAGCCCGACGCTCGAGGTCCTGGCGCCCGGAACGCTCAGCACCGTGCACGACTACCCCGGCCGGCTTGGCTATTGGGATGTCGGCATTCCGCCCTCCGGGCCGATCGACGATCTCGGGTTTCGGCTCGCCAATCGCGTCGTCGGCAACGAAGCCGGCGCGCCCGCGCTCGAGCTCACGGTAACTGGGCCCACGCTCCGCTTCGCGATCGACACCGTCGTCGCGCTCACCGGCGCGCAGATGGACGCCAGGCTCGACGGCGCGCCGGTGAAGTATTTTCAGCCGATCAGCGTGCGGGCAGGTCAGACGCTCGAGCTCGGTGCAATTCGCGGCGCCGGTTGTCGTGCGTATTTGGCCGTTCGTCACGGCTTCGACGTGCCCGAGTACTTGGGCAGCCGCTCCACCTTCACTTTGGGCGGCTTCGGTGGTCACGCTGGTCGCGCGCTGCGCAAGGGGGACGTGCTGCGCTTGCTCACCACGGGTAACGTCGACAGCGAGCCTGCGCCGCTGGACCCGCGCTTGCAGCCGGAGCTGACGGAGCGCTGGGAAATAGGCGTCTTGTACGGTCCGCATGGCGCCCCTGATTTCTTCACGTCGGGCGATATAGAGCGCTTTTTTGCGTCCGATTTCGAGGTTCATTACAACTCCGCGCGTACGGGCGTGCGCTTGATCGGCCCGCAACCGGAGTGGGCGCGTGCCGACGGCGGCGAAGCGGGTCTTCACCCTTCGAACATCCACGACAACGCGTACGCGTTCGGCACGGTCGATTTCACGGGCGATATGCCGATCATCCTCGGCCCGGACGGACCGAGCCTCGGAGGTTTCGTATGCCCTGCGACGATCGTGCGGGCTGAGCTGTGGAAGGTGGGGCAACTGCGGCCCGGTAATCGCGTACGCTTCGTGCCGATCGCGCGGGCTACCGCGGAGCTGCGGAGGTCGGAGCAAGAACGGGCGATCAGCGAGCGCAAGGCGCAGGCTTCGTCGCCCCTCACAGCGGTGCCCGTGACCGAGGCCGTGCTGCGCCGCTTGCCCGAACAGCTCGGTGCTCCAAAGGTCGTGTACCGACCCGCGGGTGATGACTTCTTGCTAGTCGAGTACGGCGAGGCCGTGCTCGATCTCGAATTGCGCTTCCGCGTCCATGCGTTGATGGAGTGGCTGAGGCATGAACGCCTGGCCGGCATCGTCGATCTGACCCCCGGCATTCGCTCGCTGCAGATCCACTTCGACAGCCAAAAATTAGGGTTTCCTCGGCTGCTTGATGTGTTGTCGCGAGCCGAGTCGGAGCTGCCCTCGGTGGATGCGATCGACGTGCCGACGCGCATCGTGCACATGCCGCTCTCGTGGGACGATCCACAGACACGCCTCGCCATCGAAAAATATACGCAGATCGTGCGTAAGGACGCGCCGTGGACCCCGAGCAACATCGAGTTCATTCACCGTATCAATGGTCTGGCGGACACGCAAGCCGTGAAGGACATCGTATTTAACGCCAACTACTTGGTGCTCGGTTTGGGCGATGTGTACCTGGGCGCACCGGTGGCGACACCGCTCGACCCGCGTCAACGCCTGGTGACGACGAAGTACAACCCTGCGCGCACTTGGACGCCGGAGAACGCCGTCGGCATCGGCGGTGCGTACATGTGCATCTATGGGATGGAAGGCCCGGGCGGCTATCAGTTCGTCGGGCGCACGGTTCAAGTTTACAATCGCTTCAAGACCACCAAACGGTTCGAGCAGAATACGCCCTGGCTGTTGCGGTTCTTCGATCAAATCAAGTTTTACCCGGTTGGTGCAGACGAGCTGCTCGAAATGCGTGAAGCGTTCCCGCACGGTCGCTTGGAGCTGAAGATCGAAGAGCAACGCTTCAAGCTCGCCGACTATCGACGCTTTCTGGCGCGAGAAGCCGAATCGATCGCGGCGTTCCGCACGCTGCAGCGCACCGCGTTTGCCGAGGAGCGACAGCGTTGGGTCGATTCCGGTCAGCTCAACTTCAGTGTCGAGCAGGTGGACGCACCGACGGGGAATGTGGCGCGCGCCGAATGGTCGGGCGCTCAGATCGTGGAGAGCGGCGTGCCGGGCAGCATCTGGAAAGTGCTGGTCGTCGCGGGGCAGCGCGTCGAGAAGGGCCAAGTGTGTGCCATCGTCGAATCGATGAAGATGGAGATTGCAGTCGAGTCGCCGATCGACGGGGTGATCGTCGAAGTGGTCGCGGCTGAAGGCAAACCGATCGCCCCAGGGCAACCGGTGGTCGTCGTACGCTCTCTCGGCTGAGGGTTAGCGGTGGCTGAGGCCCTCGCGAAGTTGCCACGGTGAGGCGGTGAAGCGCGCGCGCTGACCACGCAGAGCTTTCGGTTTTCCTCGCACGACGACGCGAGACCAAAACCGAGCGCGTGAGTGCGTGGCGTCGAAGTGACGCTTTCGCCCAGCGCGACCGGCCTCCACCGCATCGATATCGAGGCCAGCGAGGACCTCGTGAAGTGGACCCCGCTTGTGACTGAAGCGGTCCTCGCCCAGTTCACCTATGGCAAGGAGCTGCTCCGCCAGCAAGACCTCGAGCTGCCGAGCAACGCTTGCACTCCGCCGCTTTAGCGTGGCCCATGCAAGCCATCCTGTTCGACTACGACGACACGTTGGTTCGGACGCGGGAGTGTAAGTACCGCGCGCTGCAAGCGCTGGCGCATCGCGAGAAGTCCTCGGCATCTCGAATCACGACGCGGCGGTGCACTTAGGTCGCCTCGAGCGCGGTGGCTGGCTCGCTCGAGCACGGCGAGGGCTCTACCTCGTGCTCCCCATTGAGGCAAAGCCGGGGAACGCGGCCATCGCGGAGGACGCCTGGGTACTCGCCGCGGAGCTCTTTGCGCCTTGCTACATCGGAGGATGGACTGCGGCCGAGCACTGGGGCCTCCACCGAGTGGCGCGCGTCCGAACGGGCAGGGGTTAGCGATTGCTTTAGGTTGGCGTGTGGACTCCGTTAGTCGAGCGAAAAGTGCGCGTCCTCGCGCAAGCGGCGCTCAATGACGCTTCGAGGAGTCGCTCGCAATGCGAGATCACGGAGCCAGCAGCTGGCGCGTCCATCGAGCTGCGCGAGACGACCAAACTGCCAGGACGCATTCACGACCGCGGCCGTGCGTGCGACACGCCGGGCCTCGTAGGCGGCAAGCGCGTCTGGCACACCCACGCTGCTCGACAAGCAATGCGCGAGCACGACGGCATCCTCAATCGCCATGCCGCCGCCCTGGCCCAGGTTTGGCGTCGTTGGATGAGCCGCGTCGCCCAGTAGAGCAACACGACCCAGAGACCAGCTCCGCACCGGCTTTCGATCCTGAATGTCGGTCCGCAAGATGCGGTCGGATGGGGTTGCCTGCACGAGCGCGAGCACAGGGTCTGAAAAGTGTGCGAAGCGCTGCAAGACCGCCGCTCGCGAATCGACGTCCACTTCGCCCGCGGCAGAGTTGGCCACCGCGAACCAGTAGCTCTCAGCCGGTCCGAGGGGAACGATCCCGAAACGCAGTCCTCGACCCCAGATTTCCAAGATCTCGTGCTCGGGGGTGAGACCCCCGAGCGGCGCGATGCCGCGCCAACTGGTGTATCCGGCATAGCGGGGCGCGCCATCTCCAAGGAGCTGGCGGCGTACCGCAGAGCGCAGGCCATCCGCGCCAATCAGCAGCGCGCCGGAGGAAGAAGGGGTGCCGTCCTCGAACAGGGCGCGCACGCCGCTCTCGTCTTGTTCAAAGCCCGCGATCGCTTTGCCGGTATGAATACGGCTGTTCTCTAGTGTTCCAAGGAAGGTCGACTGCAACACACCGCGGTGGATGGCGACCGTCGGCGCGGGAAGTTCGTCGAGGCGCGTCGTGCTGAGCAGTTTGCCAGCCACGTTCTTCGCGGTCCCGCACCAAAGTTCATGCGCCGCGTTCGCGACTAGGGAGTCAAGGCCGATGTGTCGCAGCGCCTGCATCGCGCCCGCCTGCACCAGGATGCCCGCTCCCCTGTCGCTCAAGGTGGACGCCCGCTCGAAGATCTCGAACTCGATACCCGCCCGTTGCAGCGCGCAGCCAAGCGCCAGACCACCGATTCCAGCGCCAGCTATCAGGACGGTTCCGTCGATCGACATGGGAGAGCTGTTCACGTTGTAGACTCGCGCGTCGTCCCTTTCAACTCGCGTTTCGAAAGCAGCATCATGACCGACCACGCCAGTAGCCGGCCGAGAAAACAGCCAAATCAAGCCCGCTCACGGGCGCTAGTCAAAACCCTGCTCGAGGCGTTGACTCGCGTTCTGAATGTCGACGAGCTGGAGAACACGACAACGAATGCGATCGCAGAGCGCGCTGGCGTCAGCATTGGCTCGCTCTACCAGTACTTCCCCAACAAGCGGGCACTCGTTGCGGCTTTAGTCAGAAGTCGAGCAGAGAGTGACATCGACAGCGCGCTATCGACGCTCTATTCGGCGCAAGCGCGACCGTTGGAGGCGCTCGTGCCGCTAGTAGTGCGTCAGCTCGTCGCTCACCACCGACGTCACCTCAAGCTGTACCGGACACTGCTGCGGGTCGTACCCAGTCTGGGGCAGTCCGGGTTCGTCAGAAAGCAGGTCGGTCAGGCCCGAGGACAGTTCCGTCAGTTCCTAGAGACTCGCGGCGCCGAACTTCGCCCTCTTGACCACGACGTGGCGAGCTTCGTGCTCGGGGTGTCGATCGAGGCGACCCTGCACGCCGCAATTCTCGAGCGACCGGAGCTACTCGAGTTGCCTGAATTCGAGCAAGCCCTCTCGGAGCTCTGCACGCGCTACCTCCTCGCACTTCCCGGGCAATCCTTGTTCCAGGAGCACTGAGGCTCCGCTCCGGCACGACGCCTCGCGCTCCGCGAGCTTGGCGGAGCTGCGCGCGGCGCGCGTTTGGCGCGGGTGCGGACTTCGGCACAGCCGGCAGAACAGCGCGCTAGACCCCGCCGCCGGGCCCCGCGCTTCGAGGGCGGGGCCGCTTTGAATCACCTACGCGAAGCAGCGCCGAAAAAGGCTTGGCGTCGGAGTGTGACTGAACCATATCGACGTTCATGCCCGCGCGACGTCACAGTGCCAGTGCCAGTGCCAGTGCCAGTGCCAGTGCCAGTGTCACCACACCAGCGCAGCCGGGCTTGCGGCTACGCGCGGAGGGTGACCGCTACAGCACACTGCTGAAGGAGCGCGAGCGCCTACCAGGGCGGGCGCGCCTTCCGACAGGTAGGTTTGTTCCCGCCATGTGGGTTTGTTCTTACTTTGTGGGATCGACCTGAAGGCACGTGCTTATGGACGCTTTCCATCAGGGAGCTGACGATGTCAGG
>JBDTJC010000067.1:0-7044 GCA_039936055.1 Polyangiaceae bacterium
CCGGGCTACGCCGTGAGGGCGTGGAGTTCAAGTCGCCCTGCCAGGCGACGGCGCTCGAGGAGCACTCCGACCGCGTTCGGATCCACGCTGTACGCCGCCAGCCCGTCGCCATGACATCACCAGCCACCTATGGCGAGTGGGAGCCGATCGAGTCATTGAGCATTGAAGCCACGTTCGTACTCGGTGCCGACGGTTACGACTCCAGCGTGCGAGAACTACTCGGACTGAATACCGTGCGCGTCGGCCCGCTCGAGACATTTGCCCTGTTCGAAGGCCCCCAGATCGGACCCGAATCCGCGATGGCGCTGTGCCTCGGCTCGAACCAGGACAGCGTGCTGCTGCCACTGCCCGACCAGCGGATGCGCTGGGGCTTTCAGATGGACGCCCAGCTCGATCGGGACCCCGATTTGGAGAGCCTGCGAAAGCTGCTTGAGGCACGCGCGCCGTGGCAGTTCGGTCTTCCGCAACGGGTGGATTGGAGCGTCGTGACCCACTTCGAGCGCCGCTTGGCTCGAGGCTTCGGCGCTAGGCGGACTTGGCTCGTCGGCGACGCTGCGCACGTCACTAGCCCTTTCGGTGGGCAAAGCATGAACCGCGGGCTGAGCGAGGCGTACGACCTCATCGAAGCCATGACCGCATGCATATCCGACCAAGAACCGCTCGAGGGCGTGCGGCAAGTCGGCGAGCAGAACGAACGCCAGTGGCAAAGATTGCTCAGCGGTGCTGACGGCTTCGAGCTCCTCGCGCACGCGCCCCCCTGGTTGGGCGAACACGCGCAGCGCTTGGTCTCTGCCCTGCCTGTCTCCGGCACTGATCTGGAACAGACCCTCGAGCAACTCGGACTGGTCATGCGCTGAGCGTCAGTAACCAGTTGACCGGCTATTGCTCCGAGCCAAAGTGGGTGGCTGGCATCGCCATGACCGTGTGGTGATGTGCCACCAGCGCCTGGCCCTCGTAGTGCGCACTCAGGTGCTCCATGATTCGCTCGCAAAGAGCCAGGCTGACTACGGTTTCGAGGCGAAGATTTGCGCCGTCCGTCAGGCCGTAGCTTCGTGTTCCGGTCGCCCCGAAACCATTGACGTGCATCGTCGTGTAGCCAGACACCCCGAGCGTCTTGAGCTCACGAGTTAGGCGGTCACCGACACCGAACGGAAGGATGATAGTCACCAGTTGTGCTTGGGCAGTTTTCACGAGGTTCCTTTGCCGCGCAGGATGCGCGCATTTCCAGGGCTCACACCAACTTTTTCCTGAAGCGCAGCGAAGACAGCGCAACGAGCACGGCAAGGATCCCCGAAAGCCAAACGAACTCCGAGCGAAGCTCGGAGAAGACGCCACCCTTGAGCACGATCCCTCTTACGATTCGCAAGAAGTGTGTCAACGGCAGGGCCTGGGAGAGCAGCTGCGCAGGCAAGGGCATCGCTTCGAAAGGAAACATGAACCCGCTCAATAGGATATTCGGCAAGAGAAAGAAGAAAGACATTTGCATCGCCTGCTGTTGGGTCGCCGCCAAGGTCGAAAAGAACAGACCGACGGCCAGGTTTGCGGCGATGAACAGAAAGGCGAGCGCGAAGAGCAGGATCAACGAGCCTCGGACGTGCACCCCGAATACCGTTCGGGCAAACACGAGAATCAGCAGCATTTGACCGTAGCCGATGAGCACGTACGGGATGATCTTGCCGATCACAAGCTCCAGGGGACGAACCGGGGAGACCACCAATTGCTCGAGTGTTCCCCGCTCACGCTCGCGCGCGAGCGCCATGGCGGTCAGCATGACCATCGTCATCGTGAGGATGACGCCAATCAGGCCTGGTACGACGTAAACGGCGGTGCGCTGATCGGGATTGTAAAGAATATCGGGAACGAGCTCGATCGGCGGCGCTCCTTGAGCCCCCCGTGGCCCCGAGCGAGCATGGCGGATTTGCTCTGACCTCGCGGCGGCGAGCAAGGTCGCGGTGCCCTGCGCGCTGCCGACGATTTGCGGATCCGACCCGTCAACCACGAGCTGCGCTTGCGCTGGCGCGCCGCGCGCCAGGTTTGCCTCGAATTGCGCCGGAATGACCAGCGCGACCCGCGCTTTGCCCGACCGGAGGGCGCGTTCGATCTGGTCGTACCCCGTCACTGCGCCGACGACATCGTAGAACCCGGTGGCCTCCATGCGCCGAACGAGATCCCGTGATTGCGCGGTCCGATCTTGGTCGTCGACCACCGTTGGGATGTGTCGAACGTCCGTGTTGATGGCGTAGCCAAACAAAACGAGCAGCATCACGGGGAGCACCGCCATCATCGCGAGCGTGAGACGATCACGGCTCAGCTGCAGGAGCTCCTTCTGAGCGATGACGAGCGCTCTCGAGTTCATGGCTGGGCCCGTACCATCGCTACGAATGCGTCCTCAACCGTTGCGCGGACCTCCCGTGCATTCCGAACGACAAGGCCTTCGGGAGCTAGAATGCGTTTGGCGACGTCTACAGGATCCAATTGATTGCGCGTAGCAATCCGCAACAAATCGCCAAAGTGCGCGACGTCCTCGACGCTCGTACTCGACCGCAGCAGCGCCGCAGCGGCGTGTGCTCGCTCGACGTCGAGCTCAGCGACCCGCAGCCCGGTACGCAGAACGATCTCTTGCGGGGTGCCTATATCGAGCAAACTCCCGGCAAAGATGAACGCGATCCGGTGGCAGCGCTCCGCTTCGTCCATATAGTGAGTCGTCAAGACGACGGTCGTGCCCGTAGCCGTGAGGTCGTAGATGCGCTCCCAGAATTCTCTGCGACTCACCGGATCTACTCCAGCCGTCGGCTCATCCAAAAAGAGCAGGGGCGGTTGGTGGATGGTAGCGCAGGCCAACGCGACGCGTTGCTTCCACCCGCCGGAGAGCGTGCCGGCGATCTGGTTTTTGCGCGTGCTCAGCCCGGTTCGGTCGAGTACGTCGCCGACCCGCGCCTGGCGTTTGCGCCATGGAACGCCGTAGATCCCGGCATAGAAGCTCAAGTTCTCGGAGACGGTCAGGTCCTCGTACAAACTGAAGCGCTGCGTCATGTAGCCGATGCGTTGCTTGATGAGCTCGGCCTCGCGCACGATGTCGTGTCCAACAACGGTGCCCCCACCGCTCGTCGGATCCAGGATCCCACACAGCATGCGGATCGTGGTCGACTTGCCGGCTCCGTTCGGGCCGAGGATGCCGAAGATCTCACCGCGTCGCACCTCGAGTGAGACATCGCGAACCGCCTGCAAGTCGCCGAAGCGCCGCGAAAGGCGGTCCGTGTGGATGATGACACCGTTGGCCGCGTGGTTCATCGCTCGACCCGCACGAACGCTGGTACGCCCGCGTGGAGCCGGCGCTCAGAGTCGTCCACGCGCACACGCACACGCACAACAAGGTGAGGGCGCTCGCGATCGCTAAAAAGGAACTTCGGGGTGAACTCCATCTCCGGAGAAACGAATTCGACCCTGCCCGAGGCAACCTTGCTGGTCGCGTCCACGCGAAGCTGAGCCGGGCGCCCCGGCCGAATTCCGTCCAAATCCGCTTGAGGAACGAACACATCAACGTAGGGGTGTTGGGTATCGGCGACGACGAACGCCGGCGTTCCCACGCCGGCCAGCTCCCCTGGCTTGACCAAGATGTCGAGCACTTCCCCGTTTGCTATGGCCCTCAACGCTTGACGAGCGCGGAGCTCCTCTTCCAGGGCGAGCTGCGCGGCAGCCACATCAACGCGGGCTTGCGCACGAGCGACTTCCTCGGGACGCGCACCATGCCGGAGCGCGGCGAGTCGCTGAGCGATCGACTGCCGTTCGAAGGAAGCGCGCCGAAGGTCCGCCTGTGCCTTGTCCAAATCGGCTCTGGGGAGCGCGTTTTGCTCGAACAACGCTTGCGCACGGTTCGCGGTGGTCTGAAAAAGCGCTTCGCTCGTCTGCGCGCCGCGCAGACCGGCGGCGAGCGCTGCGATGTCTTCCGCACGCGTTCCGGCCTCTACGAGCGCGAGATCGGCGCGTGCCGAGCTGAGTTCTTGCTGCCGGACGACACAAGACAAGCGGGGTATCGTGTCATCCAGCTGCGCGAGTACTTGATCGGCGTGCACCAAGTCCCCGCGGTTGACGGCTACCGCCTCGACACGCCCGTTTGCGTCGAAAGACAGCGTGCGGGCGTCGAACTCCACGAGCCCTTGGAAGCCATCCGGCGTTGGGAGTCGTTCTTGACAGCCCCCGACGATCAGACAGACAACGAGGATGGATGCGCTATTTTTTAAGCGATCCATCGTTCCGTCCGCCCGTTGCCCCTCAAGCGCCGTGGTGCGCCTGATCGCGCAGCCAGAACGCCCAGGGCTGCTCGTTCAAGGCGCTGGGAGCGTGCACGGCCGCCTCCAGTAGCACGCGCACGTCCGCACTCGACACGGGAGGATACCCGAAATCGCGCGCGCTCCGTCGCGTGCCAATCGCCTCGAGCACGTTCATGCGTGACTGGCTCCGGCGATCCCCGGCAACGAAGGCGGGCGAACGACGAGCACGGCACACTGGGCGTGATTGACTACGCGCGCAGCAGTGGTGCCGAGCAGCCGGTCGAGGCCACCATAGCCGTGAGACCCGATCACGATCAGGTCGGCATTGATGCGCTCTGCAGTGACGCATATTCCCTGCCAAGATGCCGCCACCACGGTCTCCACTCGGGCGCTCTGCTGCAGCGCCTCCGGTAGAGCCTTTAGCGCGGCCTGCAAGCTGTCCTGCGCCTTACCCTGTAGAAACGACTCGAGGGTCATGCTGGGCGACTGCCAGGCCTCCGGCGGGATCTCCGGCGGCACGCCGATCGCGCGGAGTAGGACCAGCTGGGCGCCATAGCGAACCGCTAGGTCCGCGGCGGCAGCGAGCACGGGCGGTTGCCGCGGCGACCCGTCGAGCGCGACTAGGATGTTATCGATCTTCATGCTCCACCTACTTGAACATATGATGCTCACGCATCATGCGATGAGCCAGTACCATGGTCTGCTCCTGAGCGATGGTGTGCGGGGAGGTCGACATGTACTGCTGGATCGCAGGGATCGGCTTGCGCATGCGGAGTCTCGAGCAATTCGCGTTCCAAGCAAAAAACCCGCCAAAAAGTGGCCTTGGCGCAAATTTTTCGCCGCGTGCCGCAGCTCTTGCGGCCTGCCACCCGCGCTCGCGTTGCTCGCCGCGCGCCGAGAGTTGGCACGAGGAGTGCGAACGCCCGGTCTCACACCAGCATAGACTCTCCTCCCGCCGCATGCGCGCTGCCGAGGCCCGCTCACGCGAACCCCCTACGTAGCGCGAGGCGCTTCACCAGTTCCACGACGCACAAGTACGTGAATGTCGCGCCGCCGAGGAACAAGAAGTAGAACCCCGGTAGCGGCACAAACCCGAGCTGCTTTGCCACCGGGCTGAACGGCAGCACCACGGCCAACGCGGCGACGCACAGCGCGGTCCAGGTGAGTGCAGCGCTAGGCTTACTCTTCAACGGGTTGCCACCGGTTCGGATCACGAAGATGACGAGCGTTTGCGTGAGGAGTGATTCGACGAACCAGCCGGTGTGGAAGCTGCGCTCCGAGGCGTGGAATATGCGCAGTAGTACGAAAAACGTCATGAAGTCGTACAACGAGCTGACAGGGCCAACCCAGAACATGAACTTCCGGATCAGGTCGATGTCCCAATGCCGCGGCTTCCGCACGAAGTCCGCATCCACCGCGTCGGAGGGGATGCCGACTTGCGCCAAATCATACAAGAAGTTGTTAAGCAAGATCTGGCTCGGGAGCATCGGCAAGAACGGTAAAAACACGGCAGCGCCAGCCATGCTGAGCATATTGCCGAAGTTGGAGCTCGTGCCCATGAGCAGGTACTTCATCACGTTGCCGAACGCCCGGCGGCCCTCGATGACGCCCGTCAGCAGTACGTCTAGGCCTGGTTCGAGCAGGATGATGTCGGCGGCGTCGCGCGCGACGTCTGTTGCACCAAAAACCGAAATCCCGACGTCCGCCGCGTGCAGCGACGGGGCGTCATTGATGCCGTCACCGATGAAGCCGACGACATGACCGCGGATCTTCAACACGCGAAGAATACGGTTCTTTTGAGCAGGTGATACCCGGGCAAACACGCGCAGACGCTCTGCCTCGTGGAACAGCGCGCCGTCCGACATACCGTCAATTGCATCCCCAAGCAGCATCTCGCGCGCTGGGATCCCCACGCGCTCACAGATCTGAGCAGTGACGATCTCACTGTCTCCGGTGAGCACCTTCACCTGAATGCCGGCGGCAGCGAGCTTGTTCAGGGTTTCGCGCGCATCTTCGCGCGGCGGGTCTGCGAAGCCGACGAAGCCGGCCAGCACCAGCTCACGTTCGTCATCCTTGGAACAGGTTCGCGTCTCGTGAAGGACGCGATAGGCCACTGCCAAAACTCGGTAGCCACGCGCGCTCAGTTTACCGAAAGTATCGAGCGCCTCGATGCGCGCGGCGGCGTCCAACTCGCGAACGGCGCCGGCGGCCTCGTACTGGGAGCAGACGGCCAGCAGTTGTTCCGGCGCGCCTTTGCTGATCAACAGCGCACCTGAAGCGCGCCTTACCAAAACGCTCACCCGCCGCCGTTCGAAGTCGAAGGGCACCTCGTCCAGCTTGGTGTAGCCCGAGATATCAGGGTGTTCGTGGCGCAGGACCGCGGAATCCAAAGCGTTGAGCTTGGCTTTGCGCAACACCGCCTCGTCGACGGGGTTGTCGACGCCGCTCTCGAAGAAGCTATTGATGTAGCAGAGCAACAGCGGGCGTTCTGCGGACTCCCCGAGCGGGTCGAGCCACGCCTCGAGCGTCATTTCTCCGGTGGTGAGCGTCCCCGTCTTGTCGCAACACAGGATATCAATGCTGCCGAAGTTCTGAATTGCAGCGAGATTCTTGACGATGACTTTGGACTTGGCCATCCGCACCGCGCCGCGCGTCAGCGTCACGGTGGTGATCATGGGCAAGAACTCGGGCGTGAGACCTACGGCGAGAGCCACAGCGAACAACAAGGATTCCAACGGATCCCGATGCAGCACGGCGCTAGCTAAGAACACGA
>JBDTJC010000068.1:0-4032 GCA_039936055.1 Polyangiaceae bacterium
CCGCCGCCGGCCGGCTTCTCGTCCTTCGGAGCGTCGGCAACCAACGCCTCGGTGGTGAGCATCAGGCCCGAGACGCTTGCAGCGTTCTGGAGCGCCGAGCGCACGACCTTGACCGGGTCGATGACGCCGTCGGCAACGAGGTCGCCGTACTTGCCGGTGCCGGCGTTGAAGCCGAAGTTGCCGGTGCCTTCCTTGACCTTCTGCACGACGATCGAGCCTTCTTCGCCCGCGTTCGCCACGATCTGGCGAAGGGGTTCTTCGATGGCGCGACGGATGATGCGCACGCCGACCTGTTGCTCGTCGGTGAGCTTCAGGTTGTCGAGCGCTTTCTGAGCGCGGATCAGAGCGACGCCGCCGCCGGGGACGATGCCTTCTTCGACCGCCGCACGGGTGGCGTGAAGGGCGTCCTCGACGCGAGCCTTCTTCTCTTTCATCTCCATCTCACTGGCCGCGCCCACCTTGATCACGGCAACGCCGCCGACCAACTTGGCGAGGCGCTCTTGGAGCTTCTCACGGTCGTAGTCGCTGGTGGTGTTCTCGATCTGATTGCGGATCTCCTGCTGGCGACCCTTGATCTTCTCCTTGTTGCCGGCGCCGTCGACGAGGGTGGTGTTGTCCTTGTCGATCTTGACGCGCTTGGCCTGGCCGAGGTCCGTGATGGTCACGTTCTCCAGCTTGAGGCCGAGCTCTTCGGCGATCACCTGGCCGCCCGTGAGGACAGCGATGTCCTTGAGCATTTCCTTGCGGCGATCACCGAAGCCCGGCGCCTTGACGGCGGCGCAGTTCAGCGTGCCACGGAGCTTGTTCACGACGAGGGTCGCGAGGGCTTCGCCCTCGATGTCCTCAGCGATGATCAACAGCGGCTTCTGCTGGCGAGCAATGGCTTCGAGGACCGGGAGCAGGTCCTTCATGTTGGAGATCTTCTTCTCGCTGAGCAGAATGTACGGATCCTCGAGCGAGGCCTCCATGCGCTCCGGGTCAGTCACGAAGTACGGGCTGAGGTAGCCGCGGTCGAACTGCATGCCTTCGACGACGTCCAACGTGGTCTCGGCGCTCTTCGCCTCTTCCACGGTGATGACGCCTTCTTTGCCGACCTTTTCCATGGCTTCGCTGAGCAGCTTGCCGATGGTCGTGTCGCCGTTGGCGCTGACGGTGCCGATCTGCGCGATCTCCGTCGGATCCTTGGTCGACTTGGCGCTCTTCTTGAGCTCCTCGACGATCACTTCCACGGCCTTGTCGATGCCGCGCTTGATTTCCATCGGGTTGTGGCCGGCGGCCACGAGCTTGGAACCCTCACGGAAGATCGCTTGGGCCAGCACGGTCGCGGTGGTGGTGCCGTCGCCAGCGACGTCGCTGGTCTTGGAAGCCACTTCGCGCACCATCTGGGCGCCCATGTTCTCGAACTTGTTCTCGAGTTCGATCTCTTTGGCGACAGTCACGCCGTCTTTGGTGACGGTCGGAGCGCCGAAGCTCTTGTCGATCACGACGTTGCGACCACGCGGGCCGAGGGTGACCTTGACCGCGTCAGCGAGCGCGTTCACGCCGTTGAGGATCAGGTTGCGAGCGACTTCTTTGTAAACGATTTCTTTGGCAGCCATGTTCTTAATTCTCCCAATCAGCTTTCGATGACGCCGAGGATGTCGTCTTCACGCAAAATCAGAGCTTCTTCGCCGTCCAACTTGACCTCGGTACCCGAGTACTTGCCGAACAGAACGCGGTCGCCGGGCTTGATGTCCAGCGCGCGGACCTTGCCGTCCTCCAGCACCTTGCCGTTGCCGACGGCGAGAACTTCGCCCTCGATCGGCTTCTCTTTGGCGCTGTCCGGGATGATGATCCCGCCCTTGGTCTTCTCTTCTTCTTTGACGCGCTTGACGATCACGCGGTCCTGGAGCGGTCGGATTTTCGTAGCCATGTGGTGGTTCCCTCGATCGGGTGATTGTGTGTTCCGAGGCTCAGCCGGTCGGTTCGTTGGGGCTTCGGGTCTCAGGAGGGCAGCTACCCAGCCCCTCGGAAATCCGGCGCCCTTTGGGCCCTGATCCTGATAAGTCTCTGAATCTATTGCTGTTTTTCGTTAGCACTCAACTGAGGCGAGTGCTAACAGCGCGCCAGGAACTTAGCCAGCGTCCTACCGCTGTCAAGGCGCCGGCAGTGAATTGGCGGCTTCCTGGCGAAATGCTCCGTGCCGACGTGTCAGGTCGTGGGGGCGCCGTTAGCAGCCGCGCGCTCCGAGTGCTGGCGATCGACCGGCCAGCTGCACGTCTGAGTAGTTGCTTACATCGCTCGGAAACAGAACTGCCCGTACCTTGAAGACAGGTGCCGATTTTTCGAGCGGATACCTCCGACGATCGCAGTCAGACGCCTTGGCCCGTCAGGTCCAGGTGTCCCTCGGAGGTCCAGCGCGGCGCTAATCCACAGCTATGGAAGGAGCTTTGCATGAGCACGGGCACGAACGCCTCACGACTCGACATCGATCTGGCGAGCAACCTCGAATCGTTCTTTCAGACCTTGGTAGATGACGCAGTGAAAGCTCGTCACTTCGCCGCGACAGAGGCCGCCGAGTTTTACCTCGCCGGGCTGCTCGCGGACTACGCCAAGCCGGACCGGCTCGATGCCGAAACCCTGGAGCGCCCGCTGACCCTGCTCCTGGATGAGGCCCTGCACGCTGCAGGGCGTGAGCGCTTCGAGCGGCTCCGGTCGCTGGGTGATGGTGTGCTGTACACGAGCGGCTTCTTCGCCGAGCACTTGTCGACGCGTGGGGTCGAGCTGCGCTACGTGCGCACGCTGGGCGCACGCGCTTACGACGGTGCTGCATCGATGCTGCGTCAGGGCGGCGAAGGCAGCGGCGCGCCGGACGTGTTCCGGGAACTGGCGGACAACTTCATGATCTTTGCCGAAGTCGTTTCGAGCGTGGCCGACGTGTTGCAAGCGAATGCCGCGCACAACTCGAATTGCCAAGTGGTGCGCCTGTACGAGCGTTGGGTACGCACTGGTTCGGCGCCGCTTGCGGTGGCCCTGGCCGGGAAGGGATTGAGTCCTCAGCGCGGCTCTGGGGGGCTTCATTGAGCGCTACGCGGATGCAGCGTGAGCTGCGGCGTATCCAGCGCGAACTGGAGCGGTTTTACGGCTTGGAACGGGCCCCGAACGTGACGCGTTTCGTGCGCGAAGGGGATCTGGGCAGCCGCGAGGTCGTGCTGCTGCGCGAGTCGGAAGACGAGCTCGAAATCGCGCTCGTCTTGCCACCGGAGTCGCGCGAAATTCGCGCGGGAGGCGCGCTGGACGACGTGTGGCTACAAGTCGCCGAGGGCGTGAGTCACTTCTTGTATCTGGCGGAGCGCGCGGGTGCACCTGCCAGTCACCCAGCTTGAGCTTGAGCTGCAGGCGGAGGTCGACAAGTTCGTGCTCTCACTCGGCTTCTGCACCGAATCCGCGCGCCAACTGCTCGGTCGCTTGTTCGATAGCCCACACTTCCTCGACCCCGAAGATAGCGAAGCCGGCGCGCGCTACCGCTTGGCGCATCAGCTGGCGGCGCGCTTCGTCTCGCGCGTCGTCGTCGCGAACGACCGCGACCGAGCACGTGAACGGCTGCGCTCGTTCTATCGCGCGGGCCAAGCCGAGAAGATCCGACTCGCCAGTGCGGCGTAGCGCGTCAGATGTGCGTGCGCGCGATCACGTCGCGCACGCTGGGCGTCGAATCCGCACTCAAGCCTTCGAACAGCGCGTCTGCGGGCGTTTTCCCGCTTTGGACGAGGCTCGTGAGCAGCTTCAGGTGGACGCGCTCGTCTTCGCCCTGGGCGTTCAGCAGCGCGCGGCGTGACAGGCCGCCATCGGCGATTTCCAGCACGCGCTCCGCAAGCGCTTGCATCGGCTGAGCACCGACTTGCGCGGCCAGGCCGTGTTGCACGAGCGCGGGGCGGGCCTTCAGGAGCGCGTCGACGTCCAGCTCGCGGGCGAAGGATTCGGCCTCCGCCAGGGCTTGGTCGTCGTACAGGATCCCAGTGAACAACGCGGGCACCGCGCAGCCGAGGCGCGAGG
>JBDTJC010000069.1:0-8285 GCA_039936055.1 Polyangiaceae bacterium
GCACCCCGACCACCAAGGACCAATTGGTATGGCGTGACGACAACGGCGACGGTATCGTTCAAGCCACTGAAGTACAGGTGATCGCAGGCTCCTCGGCCAGCCCTTCCCAGCAATATCACCGCTTCGCGCTGGGCGTTGATGCCCGTGTCGCGATTCGCTTTGCGCCGCACGCGGAGCTAGCCCTGCGCGGTGAGGTGGTGCGCGCTAGCAACTTAGACCGCGGACTAGAGGTCGCCGATCCCGTCGCTGCCGGCCATGACTTGCATGAATTGGGCTGGTATTTGGGGGTCACTCAGGAAGTCAGTGCCTGGGGCCTGGTGGGCATTCGCTACGACCACTACAACCCGGACCAAGACGCGAGCGAGCAGCAGGCGGCGCAAGTGGTGCCGCTGGATCGCTCGTACAGCACGCTGGCGTTCTTGGGCATGTTTCGCTACGAGCAAGCCCGGCTCTCGCTCGAATATGAGCATAACCGCAACTCGCTCGGTCGTGACGCCAGCGGCGCGCCCACCACCTTGAAGAGTGACGCGCTCACGCTACGCGCGCAGTTGAGATTTTGATGGCCGCGCAATGCAGCCAATGGACACGCTTGCTTGGCACGGTACTGGCGCTGAACGCAGCCGCATGCGGCGGCGCCAGTGACGATCCCGCGCTCGGTGCGCGCATGCGCATTGCCGGCGCACAATTCGTGCTCGGAGCAACACCCCGAGCGCAAGGCGGCCCGGAGGTCGCGCAAATCGATCTGCTATCGAGTACGGTTTGGCCGGGCTACGCGAACAAGCCAATCCAAGGCGCGCTCGCTAGCAGTGCGACCGCGGTGACGCTCGCGCTGAGCGGGGACGAAGGCTACTGGATCGTACCCGCGGGAGTGCCCGGGTTCGCGGCTCCGGATTTGCCCACTTTTCGGGCATCTGCGGCCTTTTCTCAGACACTTTCGGCAGGGCAATACACGCTCGAGGCGCGCGCCGTGAATGGGACCGGCCAGTTTGGTCCGCCGCGCCGGCAAACCCTGACGGCGCTGCCGATTGATCCGTCCGTGGCGGTCGCGGGCGCGCTGACCGTGACGCTCACCTGGGATACCGAATCGGACTTAGATTTGCATGTCGTCGATCCCAGCGGGACGGAGATCTTTCATGGCGCACGGAGCTCCGTGGACCTATTATCATCAGGCGCGGCCGGCGCAAGTGTCGGTTTTCTGGACGTCGATTCGAACGCGCAGTGCGTGATCGACGGATTGCGTCAAGAAGACGCAATCTGGGTGGACAAGCCGCCGAGTGGACACTATCTGGTCCGCGTCGATACGACGTCGCTGTGTGACCGACCGAACGCGCACTGGACGGTCCGGGTCACGCTGGAGGGCACCGCGCTCGCGTCGGCCACGGGGCTCTCTTTGGATAGCGACACGCGCGGCTCCCACGATCGCGGTGCCGGGCTGCTGGCGCTCGGGTTCGACGTGCCGTGAGCGCGCGCGGCCTGTTTGGCTCGCGCGTGATTGCCGCGGGGCTCGCGTTGTGCGCGCGTTCGTTCGCACAAACGGCCGCGGAACCAGCTGAAGTCGCGGTGCATGGTGTGCGCCCGGGCCGCGACGCCAACGAGACGAAACTGTCCGCCGACAGCGCGCGCCAACAAGCGGGCACGGAGGACGACCCGGCCAAGGCGGTGAGCAACCTGCCCGGGCTGGCTCGCGCGGGGCTTGGCACCGAGCAGCTGGTGCTTTGGGGCGCCGCGCCAGAGGACACGCGCGTGTACGTGGACGGCGTGGAGATCCCCCAGCTGCTCCACGGTAGCGCGCTGCGCTCCACCGTGAATGGGGATCTGCTGCAGAGTGTGGCGCTGTCGCCCGGCGCATTCGGCGCAGACTACGGCCGAGCCATTGGCGGGATGGTGCGGCTGGAAACGCGCGATGCGCTGGAAGACGGCTACCACGCGAAATTCGAGCTGAGCACCTTGGACGCCTCGGTGCTGCTCAGCGGGCCCGTCAGTGAGCGGATCCACGTGGCGGTGGCGGCGCGTTACGGCCTCTTGGACCGCACCCTGAGCACGGTCGGCGCGCGCGACGTGAGCGAGTTGTTCGCTGTGCCACGCTATCGCGATTACCAAGCGAAGGTGCAAGTGGCGCTCCGTGAGCGCGAATCACTGGACCTCGTGTTGCTCGGGTCAGCTGATGATCTGAGCCGAAGTACCCAGAATTCCGACCCCGCGCGCGCCCAGTCTGCAGTCATTAACAGTGCCTTTCAGCGCGTCTATCTGCGCTACCGTCGCGCCATGGAAGACGGCTCGAGCGTCGAGCTCGTGCCTTGGGTCGGCCGTGATGAGTCGCACTACACGGCGCGCTTCGGTGCGAACCCCGCGGAACTCGCTCAAAGCGCGGTGCGCTGGGGTGTTCGCGCCGAGCAACGCTCGCGAGTGTCTGATCAGGTCGCGTTGCGTCTCGGTCTGGACACCGCGAGCGCGCACACCGCGCTCGAACGCCAAGGCACGCTTACCATCCCCACGCGGGAAGGCGACGTTTACGTGTTCGGTCAACCTCCGGGTGACGACACGAATAGCGATCGCTGGTACGCCACGGTGCTGAACGTGGCGCCCTACGCCAGCGTGGATTGGGACGTGGGCCCGGTCACGTTCAGCCCCGGGCTGCGTTTTGATTTGTACTTACTGGAAGCCAGTCGCAGTACACCTCGGATCGGGCAAACACCGGCCATCGCGCAATCTGCATTGGACGCTGAAATCGAGCCTAGATTCAACGCGCGCTGGCGGATGTCGTCACGGGCTACGCTGCTCGGTGCGGTGGGTCTGTACTCACAGCCGCCGGCCGCCCAAGATCTGAGTGCCGTGTTCGGGACGCCGTCACTCGGACCGGAGCGAGCGGCGCACGCCATCTTGGCAGAATCCGTCGAACTCACGGGCTCGTTGTTCATCAACGTGACCGGCTTCTACCGAGCGCTGACCGAGCTCAACGTGCGCGCGGAAGCTACCACCCCGAAGCTCGCCAATGCGCTTGTCCCAAGTGGGGTAGGGAAGAGCTACGGCGCTCAGCTGCTTCTGCAACAGAAGCCGTGGCACGGCCTCTCCGGCTCCGTGGCATACACCCTCTCGCGCAGTGAACGATGCGACGCTCCGGGAGCTGCCGTGCGCTTGTTCGACGACGACGAACCGCACGTGCTGACCGCGCTCGGTAGTGCGGCATGGAGCGACTGGACCTTCGGCTTGCGCTTTCGCTACGCGACCGGGGCGCCGCGCACGCCCGTGCTCGGCGCCCTGTACGACGAGCGGGACAACGTTTTTCAGCCCATTTTTGGTGCGCATAACAGTTTGCGCTTGCCGGCCTTCTGGCAGCTGGACGCGCGCCTCGATCGCGCGCTTGCGCTCGGTCAGCATCGGCGCCTCGTGGCGTACGTCGAATTGCTCAACGTGACGAACCGCGCAAACGGCGAGGAGTACCGCTACGACACCGACTTCGGGCGCCGCGGCGTGATCAGCGGCTTGCCATTCGTGGGCGTCGTGGGCGCGAGGCTCGAGCTATGAAGCGCATCCTCGTGCCGTTCGGCGCGCTGCTCGTCGCCTGCGCGCCTCAGTTCGACGATGATGTGTCGCGCATCACCGTGGCGCGCATCCTCGCCGTAAGGAGCGAGCCGGCCGAAGCGGCTCCCGGTACGGCGCTGAGCTTCAGCGCGTTCATCGCGCTGCCGGATGGCACGAGTGCTGCCACTCCGAGCTGGGAGTTCTGCACCGCGCCCAAACCGCCCACGGAGAACAACGCGGTTGCCAGCGCGTGCCTTGTTGCCGCAGCGCTCGAGCCGGTCGGGCACGGGACGTCGATTCAAGCGCAAATCCCGTTCGACGCCTGCTCGTTGTTCGGCCCTGACACGCCGCCGGGCGCCCTTCGTCCGCGCGACCCGGACGTTACTGGTGGATACTACCAGCCGCTCCGCGTGGATCTGAACAACGCAGCGCCGACCTTCCACCTGCAGCGCGTCCTGTGCCCGCTCGGCCAAGCGCCATCCGAGATCGCCTCGCTGTTCGGCCTGAGCTACGTGCCTAACCAAAATCCACACCTCGCGCAGCTGGTCGCCCGGCAGGATGGCCAGCTGCTGGCTCTC
The DNA here is from genome assembly GCA_039936055.1 of Polyangiaceae bacterium. Lineage (GTDB taxonomy): Bacteria > Myxococcota_A > Polyangia > Polyangiales > Polyangiaceae > PMG-095. The sequence continues at coordinate 4,101 of JBDTJC010000069.1, forward strand.
GATCAAATCCAAAGCGGTACCCGCGTCGAGCTTGAAGCCAGCTGGAGCGCCGATGACGCCGAGACGTACCCCTATTTCGATCGTTCGCAACAAGCGTTACTGAACCAGCGCGAGGCCATGAGCGTTGCCTGGTACGTGAGCGCCGGCAAGCTCGCTACTCCGTCCAGCGGGCGTAGCGAGACGGATTCGGCGCTCACCGCGAACAACGAGTTTACCGCCCCCAGCACGCTCGGATCGACTAAGCTTTGGATCGTGCTCCGCGACTCGCGCGGCGGCGTCGATTTTGCGGCGTACAATCTAGGAATTTTGCGCTGATCTTGCGCCGCCGAGCGGGATGGAAAAAGGGCGCTAAACTGAATGCATGGTGACCCGCGGTCCCGCAGTGTCATTCCATCAACGCGAAGCTGCCGATGACTCGTTCATCGCGCGACTCGCGTCGCAGGCGTTCGATGAGTACGCGGTACACCCTGCGGGAAGCACCTTGCGCATGGCGCGCAGCGGCGTGACGTGGGTCGCGTGCCGAGACGAGACGCCACTGGGTTTCGTCGTGGTTCGGCCCGGCAGTGCCGGCCCGGCCCACGCAGAGCTGTGTGCGATCGCGGTCGATGAGCACGCACGCGGTGTCGGTGTGGGCGGCGCGCTGTTGGCGAAGGTCGAGCGTGTGCTGTCGCTTGCGGGCGTCACTGAAATCACCATCCACACGGCGCAAGCGAACGTAGCGGCGCTCGAGCTCTTCCTGAAGCACGGCTTTCGCGTCGAGCGCCGACTGCCGCGCTTCTATCGAGGAGTGTTCGATGCTTGCGCGTTGCGCAAACGCATCGGCGGCTCCGCCAGCCGGCCGCGCCCTTGACGCTCCGCGGGTGCGGCCGCATGTGCTGGCACTCTGAGCGAACTCGAAGTCTTCTGGGCCGCCTGGGTGGTTCGCATTGAGGCCACGCCAGGGTACGAGAAAACGTCCGCGCCGCATTGGCGCTGAGCCCATGAAGGGCCTGGTCATCGGAGCTTCGAAAGGGACAGGAGTGCGGACAAACGCAGCCAGCCTGAGTTAGCCTTCTCGGATGGCAAAGGCCGAGGTTGTTGCTTGCCTCACCCGCGGCAAAATCATTTTGCTGCAAGCGGGGGACGCGCGGCGGGAGTTGCACAGCCCGTACGCCGTGGATGCCGCCGCGCGCGCCGCGGCGCCCGTGCCGTTCGTGGACGTGGCGCGTGGCAGGCGCACGGATGAGCTGTGCTACGCGCTCAGCGTGGCGGGCGTGTCGAGCGTGCTCACACAGGTTCCCGGCAGTGGCGAGGAACGACGCTTGTTCAGCGCCGAAGGCGAGCTCCGCGAGCTCGACTTCAGCTTCGCCGACGAAGCGCTGGCCTGCACCGTGCAAAGCAAGGACGGTTCGAGCGCGATCGGGCTCCTGGCGGACGACGGCAAGGGCATGCGTACCGTCACCGAGGGAGACGTGATCGATCGCGAGCCGCGCTGGGCACCCGGCGGTCGCGGCGAAATCGTGTACGCTTCTGCGGGGATTGGACGCACCAAGTCTGGCGTGCGCGGCGGCCTGGCGCCGTTCTCGCTGCATCGCTTGAACCTCGCGGAGAGCACGGTAGAGGTGCTCGTGGCCGATGCCAAGTATGACTACGTTGCGCCTGTACCCGTCTCGAACACGCTGATTTACGCGCTTCGTCGCGCGCATCGTGCGTCCGGGCAACCACCCTCAGGAATGATGGGGCGCCTGCTCTCGCGATTTCGCGGCAAAGCGAACGCGCCGAGTCCGGATGCGGCCGGTGTCGGTGACGAACTCGTGCGCATCACGGAGCGAGGCATGGAAGCGGTGGCGCAAGGCGTGCTGGCGTTCGACGTCAGCGCCGCGGGCGTCATCGTTTATTCGAGCGCGAGCGCTGTGTTTCGGCTCAGCGCGCAGTCATCCAGTCGGATCGAACAGCTCGCCGAGCTGCAGCAGGTGGAGCAGCTCGTCATCTGCTGAGCGTCAGCTCGTCGTAAACAGACGAGCTGAGCCAAACACAACGCTCAGCTTTGAGCGGCCGCGATCGTCTGTTCGCAGGATTGCGAGCCGGCGGCGGTCATGATCGTGCGACCGCGGCCACTGGCCTTGGTGCCGCACTTGGTGCATTTGTACGCGCTGAAGGCGCCAAGCTGGCCTTCTTGCACTGCCCAGTCATGCGTGCGCGCCTCTTTCGGAAAGATACCCTGGTGAACTGATTTCATGCGCCACTCTACGCATTTACGGGCGAAAAGTCTCGACCTATTCGTGGTCCCCAATCGAGCCACTCTTGACGGGTTGCGCCCGGTGCGATCTCCCGGCGAGCCCTGGCCCTGGGAACCGCCGCGCGCGCGTAGGAAGCCTGCTTGGGTCTTAGAACGACGACGGTACGGCCGCAGGACTGACCCCCACCGGGGAACTAGCGGACCTTCCTGCCAGGTGGCAGGAAGACTCGGCTACGCGTTCTGGGGCCTCCAGGTGCCTGGCGTCGCCATGTCTCGCTGAGCACCTACTCTGGCGAGCACGTGCTGAATCACCCCGCTCGGGCTGGCGCCTGCCGTCGGTCGGTCACCGATCACGGTCGAGCCACAGCCGCCCAACAACGGCCTCTAAACGGAGCAAGTCATGTCCGAAGCCAAAACGGATGCGGGCTCGTGCCACTGCGGAAAAGTGACCTACAAGGTCGAGCTGGAGTTGAGCCACGTGATCACCTGCAATTGCTCGATCCGCTCGCGCACGGGCCCGGTGATGGCGTTCGTGCCGGAGGAGCGCTTCGAGTTGTTGTCCGGTGGGGACACGCTGACCGACTAGCAGTTCAAGTCCAAAACCGTGCATCACGTGTTCTGTTCGACGTGCGGGGTTCGCTCGTTCGCGCACGGCACGGACCACGCGAGCTCTCGGCGCTCCCGCTTTCAGGCGCCGAAGAGCTCGTGATCGACGCAATGTTGGTCACCGCTGTCGTAGTACGGAACGGTCGCCTATCCGGGCCCGTACCGCTCCGAGCTCCATGACCGCGAACAGCACGCTGCCGCCTGTTTTCTTGATGCCCTTCTTGGCGAGACGCGCGGGAGCTCTGCGTCATGTCGAAGATCAAGCTGTCGCTCTTCGGACGAATCAAGGTATTTGCCCGAAATAGCGGGTAAAGCTTGTGGCTGCGTGAAGCCGCGCGTGAACCAGAGCACGATGCCCTTCGTCGGAAACGGGCCGACGGCGACGGTGATCGTCGCGCTCGAAGTCGTGTGCATCGCCTGCAGTGATCCGTGAGCGTCGAAGTAGTGCGGCGTGAGGATGTACGTGTACGGGCCGTAGAACGGGGTGGTGCCTTGCTGAAAATTGCCCGGCACGTGCAACCAACGAGACTTATGCGGGGGCGCGTTCAGCGTGGAGTTCGCTGGCTCGGAAGCATCTTGGGCGTGGTCGCCGGGCGTCTCGAAGCGCAGCTCGTTCAACAAGTAGAGCCCGGGTTGTCCCTCGGGCTCGCGGCGCACGCTGAAACTAGCCACGTTCTTGGTGGCGCGCTTGGGTAGATTGAAGGCGAGGAGTGTCTTTGCGTCCCCGCGGCAAGCCTTCAGCGTTGGCTTGCTGGGCATGCAGATCCCTCGGCAGCGCGGGCGCGCGATTCTCGAGCGCGACGCCGAGTGAGAGTCGAGGCGCTTGCCGCTACGCTAGGTCGCGGACGATAGTCTCGGAATGAGTATTCTGTCTGCCGCGTCTGCTCTGCCGCGTCTGCTCTGCCGCGTCTGCCCGCCCTGCTGGCCGCAGGTGTTTGCGACAATCGTCGCCGGTGGATCGGCGTCCGATCAAAAAAAATCACGCTGTCGAACATTGCCTGCCTGCGCTCGATACGCCCGTCGAAGCACCCGCGTGTGCGAGGTCTGAATACCTCCAAGGAGCGCTCGGCGTGCGTGCTCACGTACCGCGTAGCGTGCTCGATTCACGCATTAAATGCCGGCATTTCGCGGTGATTTATCACGCGATGCGTGCCCTCGAGGGCGCCCGCAGCTCGAGGGCCACGAGCGAGACCGAAGCGATTCGAGCGGTCGTGCCCCGCGTCCCGCGTGGCGGCTCGTCGCGATCATTCGAAGCGCCGGCCTCAGTTTAGGTCTGGATTTTGAGGGCTAACGGTGCTCTCTGTCGGTCCTTATTCCCCGCACAGGAGATTTCCCGATGGCAAAGCCGAAAACAAAAGCGA
>JBDTJC010000070.1:0-9021 GCA_039936055.1 Polyangiaceae bacterium
GGCGCGCGCCGTGATGAAGAGCGTTCGCGAGCCAAAGAGCGCATCTACTCTTTCCGTGACCGCTACGGGCAATGGGATCCCAAGAACCAGCGCCCCGAGCTGTGGAACTTGTACAACGGCAAGCTCACCAAGGGTGAGAGCATCCGCGCCTTCCCGCTCTCGAATTGGACGGAGCTGGATATCTGGCTGTACATCTACTTGGAAAACATCGAGCTCGTGCCGCTGTACTTCGCGAAAGAGCGCCCCGTGGTCGAGCGCAACGGCACGCTAATCATGGTCGACGACGACCGTTTGCCGCTGAACCCTGGTGAAAAACCGCGCATGGAGAAGGTGCGCTTCCGCACCTTGGGTGATTACCCGCTGACCGGCGCACTGCGCTCGGAAGCCACCACGCTGCCGGACATCATCCGTGAAATGCTGCTCACCAAATACTCCGAGCGCTCGGGCCGCCTGATCGACCACGACGAAGAAGGCTCGATGGAAGCCAAGAAGCGCGAAGGCTACTTCTGAGCAAGATATTGATGAGATTGAGGGCATTGGCGGGCCCACGCGAGCTCGCTCTGTGCCAAACCGGTGCCCGCAGCACGAACCTTTGAACGAGCTTTGAGAGACGATGACGACTGAGCAAGAGCAAATCTCCAACGACATTCTCGGCTACTTGGAGCAGCACCAGCAGAAGGAGCTTTTGCGCTTCGTCTCCGTGGGCTCGGTGGACGACGGCAAGTCCACGTTGATTGGCCGGTTGCTGCACGATACCCACGGCATCTACGAAGATCAGCTCTCGGCCGTGAAGCGCGCTTCCAACCGCGCCGGCATGGAGATCGATTTTTCGCTGTTCACGGACGGGCTGAAGGCCGAGCGCGAACAGGGCATCACGATTGACGTCGCGTACCGCTATTTCTCGACCGCGAAGCGCAAATTCATCATCGCGGATACGCCCGGGCACGTGCAGTACACGCGCAACATGGCGACCGGCGCGTCGACGGCCAACGTCGCGATCATCCTGATCGACGCGCGCCTCGGCGTTTTGCAGCAATCGCGTCGCCACGCTTACATCGCTTCACTGCTTGGCATTCCGCATCTCTTCGTCGGCATCAACAAGATGGACTTGGAGAACTACAGCCAAGACGTCTTCAATCGCATCCGTGAAGAGTTCGCCGCGTTCCTCGCCCCGCTCGGCTTCAAGGGGGTGCGCTTCATTCCGATGAGCGCGCTCAAGGGCGACAACGTCGTGCACCGCAGTGCCTCGATGCCCTGGTACGACGGCAACACCCTGCTCGAGCACCTGGAAAGCGTGCCAATCGCCAGCGATTGGAACCACAAGGATTTCCGCTATCCAGTGCAGTACGTGCTGCGTCCGGATCTGAATTACCGCGGTTTTTCGGGTGCGATAGCCTCAGGCGTCGTCAATAAGGGCGACAAAGTCATGGTGCTGCCGTCTGGACGCACCAGCACCGTCATCGCCATCGACACCTTCGACGGTGAGAAGGAGCAAGCCTTCGCGCCGATGAGCGTGACCTTGCGCCTCGCCGACGAAATCGACATCAGCCGCGGTGACATGATCGTCCACCCGGACAACCTACCGCGTGTCGGGCAGCGCTTCGAAACCATGCTCGTGTGGCTGAGCGAGCGCGCGCTCGATCGTCAAAAGGCCTACCTGCTCAAGCACACCACGCAAATGGTGCGCGCCAGCGTCGAGCACGTTTCCTACACGACGGACCTCGAAACCCTGAAGCAAACGCCCGCCACGCGCCTGGAGCTCAACGACATCGGTCGCGTCACGCTTTCGCTGCAGCGCCCGATCTTCTTCGACGACTACAAGAAGAACCGCGGCACCGGCGCGTTCATCCTGATCGACTCGCTGACCAACAACACGGTCGCCGCCGGCATGATCCTCGAGGTCGAAGTCGACCCCGCCCACGAAGGAGCCGGGCCCACCTCGCTGGATCGCCCGCGCAGCCAAGTCAGCCCCGACGAACGCAGCGAACGCCTCGGCCAAAAAGGCGCGACCGTCTGGCTCACCGGCTTGCCCGCTTCCGGCAAGACCGCGATCGCCTACGCGCTCGAACGGCGCTTGTTCGACCAAAAGCGCTTGGCAGTCGTCATCGACCCAGACGACGGCTTGTCACGTGGCGTGCAGCCGGACGGCTCCAGCCCGGCGCAAACGCCAGAGCTCGCGCGCCGCACGACCGACGCCGGGCTACTCGCCATCTTCGCCTACGCATCGCCACTCCGCGCGGACCGCGAAGCCATCCGCGACACCGTAGGCCCCGATCGCTTCGTCGAAATCCACGTCGCCACCTCCCTCGACCGCCGCGCCAAACGCGATAAACGCGGCATGTACGGCGGCGTCCACCGCAACCCGGCGGAAGAAGCGCCAAAGTCCCCGGACCTCGTGGTCTCGCTTGACGATGGCGATCCGGAAGAGGCGGCGCAGCGCATCATCGCGGTGCTCGTGAAGCGCGGCCTGCTCCCGTCTTCGTACTCGCTCTGAGTCCCTCGAAAACTCGAAATCGAGGTTTGAATTCAAACCCGATTTCGGTTTGCGAAGTCATCGCTCTCGCGTCTCAGTGACTCGTACACTTCGCCTGCACCTTCGCGACGAGCGTTTGAGGCTCACCGTGCCGTCTGGCACAGAGATCTCCTTCGACGAGTATCAATCGAAGGTGGTGGCGTACCTCGATCCGAGTCAGGCGCCGCTGTACGCCGACCGTTCCGCTTGGGACGCGATGCAAGGCGCGGTAGCGGAGCAGCTCGAGGCATTGCAGTGAACGCAAGTGAGGCGTTCGCGAGGCTGCGCGGCCTGGGTGTGCCGGTGCTCGAGACGGCCGACGCTGCTGCAGCACTGCGCCAAGAAACCCCGGCCGCGACCAAAACCCTGTCACGCCTTGCCGCAGCGGGCCTGATCACGCGCATTCGTCACGGGACGTGGTGGGTTGATGGTGCGGTCGACCCGTACGCTTTGCCTCGGTATCTGACTGCTCCGCTCGAAAGCTATGTGTCGCTGCACACTGCGCTACACCTGCGCGGCCTGATCGAACAGATCCCGGAAGTGATCTACGCCGTGTCGCTCGCCCGCACGAGCCGCATCCAGACCTCCGCCGGTACCGTCTCGATACACCACGTCGCCCCTGAGCTCTTCGGAGGCTATGAGCAAACACCAGCAGGCACCAACCTGGCTACAGCCGAAAAAGCCCTGTTTGACGTCGCGTATCTGTCCGCAGGGCGCTCACGTCTGTTCACCTCGCTGCCAGAGCTTGAGCTCCCGCGCGGGTTCCGCCGAGCAGAACTGAAGCGCTGGCTCACCAAGATCCCCTCTGAGCGGAGCCGCACCATCACGCAAAACAAGCTCGACGTATTCATCGCAGCAGCATCGCGTGACTAACGCCGCTCGCCCGAGCGCGTCGCCTCTACCGACACGGCACTCCCTCGAGCACCGTCATCACTGCCAAGCGCGACCCATGCTCATCCGAGTGCAAACGCGCGCCGACGCCGAAGCGTTTCAGTGAGGGGGTGCAGCAACATCGACGCGCAGCGTCGGCGCCGAGCGCAACTGGTCAAACCACCGCTCGCGAGTTCAGCATAAAACCAACCTGATCCTTGCGCTCCAGAAAGAGAGCCCTAGGCAATACCTAGAGCAAGCGCCGTGAACAGGTTATGTGAATTTGCCCAGGCCTTGCCGAACCGACGCGGTTCCGACACCGGCTCCCGATATCCAGAGACCCCAGGTTCACTCCCCTAGGAGCGACCAAAGGAGATTCATGGACATCGCAGTCATCTCGGACCTTCACCTGGGCACTGGCGACGCCGCAGACGGCTTCGGCCACGAGGATGGTGAGTTCCTCAAATTCCTGACCCACCTCGAGAAAAACTTCGAGAAAGTGGTGTTGCTCGGGGACATTTGGGAAACCCTCACCGGCAACTTACCCGGGGATCCGGCGCACGAATTGCGCCGCGCGCGCGAAAGCCACCCCGAAATCGCGAGCCGCTTCGAGCGCTCGAACTACTTGTACGTGCACGGTAATCACGACTTGATCGCCGGCGCGGTGCAGGCCACGCCGGACGAGCTCGTGATCCACGCCGGGGATACGCGCATCCTGTTCACCCACGGCCACCAGAATGATGACCTCGTGCAAAAGCGACGCTGGTTGTCGGAGCTCGGTGTTTGGTTGGGAGGCTGGATCCGCCGGCTCGGGCTGGGCGCCCTATACCGGCTGCTGAATGAGCTGGACGAAAAACGTGGTGGGCTCTCGCTGGACCACACGCGCTGCTCCTTCCAGAAGTGGGCCATGAACCTGGCCGCCGAACGTGAGTTCGACGTCGTGGTCACCGGCCACACGCACCTGGCCGCCAACGCGGAGCACGGCTCGCGCTTGTTCTTGAACAGCGGCTCGTGCAGCGAGGGTCAGCTCAGCTTCTTGAGTATGGACACGCGGCGCGGGGCTTACGCGGTCAACACGTCGTTCTGAGGCGCTGCCGCGGTGGCAACGGCCGCTATCGCGGGGCGCGCTTCGGAGGCGAGGAGCAGGTAGCCTACGGCCGCCCAAAACAGCTCCTTGCCGCGTTTGAGAGCCGAAAACGCGGCGCCCACGGTGAGCGCGTCGGGCACACCGAGCGCCGTGAGGCAGGACACGTAGCCCACGTCTTGAACGCCGATGCCCGCGGGCAAGACGAACAGCACGTTCTTCAAGAACGAGAGCAGCACCTCGACGCTCGCCACCGCGAAGAAGTCGAGCTCGACGCCCAGCAGGCGCAGGATCAGGTAGCTCTCGAGGGACTCGCACAGCCAGCCGCACAGGAAGAACACCCCAGGCACGAGCGTGCTGTGCAGGAAGCTTCCCGCGAAGTAACGCTGGGTCAGCGCGTCGGTATTGGAGAAGGATGCCTGACGGCGGCGCAGCTCGCGTTGCAGCCGCACATTGCCCAAGCGATTGAGCAGCGAGAGCACGCGCTCGGCGAGGTCACCGCGCGTGAAGGCGCCGCACACCCCGAACGCGAGCAGACACAGTGTGGCACTCACACCGAAAGCGAACCAAGCGGCGTTCGCGTGGCCAGTGAGGCTTCGAGAAAGACGGCGCAGGGTCGCGAAGCCGCAGGCCGAGAGCAGCGCGACGTACACCGCCTGCGACGACATGAGCAGGTATTTGCGGGCCACGATGGCCGCCACGGCGCGACTCGTGGGCACCGAAGCGTGCCGCCCGAGCAGGAGCGGCTTCAAGGATTCAGCCCAAATCACGCCCAAAGGCAGGGTTTGTGCGACCGCCTCGGTCATCAGCCGCACGCGCAACAGGGGCCGCAGCGCGACGGGGTGCCCGAGGCGTCGGAACACGCGGCTCCAACCCAAGCACTCCAAGCACAGCGACAACAGTTGCGGCGTCGCTATCAAGGACAAGCCGAGCACGCTGACACCAGCCACGGCTCCGCGGACCTTGGCGAAGTCTACGCCGTGGAACGTCCAAACCAATAATGCGAGCGCAGACAACCCACTTGCGATGCGCAACGTGAGCACGCAGCCTTTTCGATTGACCACGGAAAGACAAACTGCGCGCGCATTGTCACAACCGCGTGTCGGTCATCCAACTTGCCCGCAACGCTTGCTCAGCCGTGCGGCTCCCATTCTCACTCCCCAACGTGCCCGTGCCCGTGCCCGCTCCTCTCCCCGACTTACGGCGTGCGCGCAGCGCGAGCTCCGTGTTTGTGCACGTACATGCTCGTCGTCCGGCGCAGGACACGCCGCGCCGCGGCCCGCGCGAGCGGGACCCATGGATCGGCGAGCTCAGTCCCCAACCTTCTCATTCAGAAAGCAGCGACTGGCGCCGTTCGACACCGGGTAGAGCTCTGGGTGCTCCTTGCTGCAACGGTCGAAGACCTTTGGGCAGCGCGGGTGGAAGCGGCAGCCGCTGGGCGGGAATGCGGGCGACGGGACCTCACCCGCCAGGTGCTGGCGTTGCCCTTGGGCGCTGGAAACCCGAGGAATCGAGCTCAAAAGGGCTTGCGTGTAGGGGTGCGCAGGTGACTCGAACAGGCTCTCAGTATCGCGCAGTTCGACGATTTGCCCGACGTACATCACTGCCACCCGATGGGCGATGTAACGCACGACCCCTAAGTCATGGGTGATGAACAGGTAGCTGAGCCCGAGCTTCTGCTGCACGGAGCGCAGCAGATCCAAGATCTGCGCTTGGATCGACACGTCCAACGCGGACGTCACTTCGTCACACAGAAGCAAACGTGGTTCCACTGCGAGCGCACGAGCAATGCTGACGCGCTGCCGCTGACCGCCGGAGAACTCATGCGGGTAGCGAGCGCGCAGCTCGCTGTCCAAGCCTACCTGGGCGAGCAACTCGCACACCTTTTCGTCCACGTTCTTGCGCGTGGCTTTGCCGTGCAGGAGCAGCGGCTCAGCCAAGGTTTCGGCGATGGTGAAGCGCGGGTTGAGGCTCGCGTACGGGTCTTGGAACACGAGCTGGAGCTGGCTGCGAAACGGGCGCAGGGCGGCGCGAGACAGGCCCGTGATCGGGTTGCCGTTCAGCTCTGCACGCCCGGAGGTGATCGGATTGAGGCCCACCAGCGCGCGGGCGAGCGTGGATTTGCCGCACCCGGATTCGCCCACGAGTGCCAGCGTTTCCCCGGCGCGCAGCTCGAAATCCACGCCATCCACCGCGCGCACTAGGGTGCTCTCGGTTTGAAAATGCACGCGCAGGTCACGCACTTTGAGCAGCGGCGCGCTCATGACTCGGAGCTCTCCATCTCCCGAATGGGCACGATGCAGCGTCGCAGCCGCCCGGGGCCGCCGCTCTCTAGCGCGGGTTCAGCCTGCGTACAGCCCTCACGCACGCGCGGACAGCGCGGCGCGAACGCACAGGCTTCGAGCTGCTTGTCGGGCAAGCGCGGGGGTAAGCCGCCGATGGGGTGCAGGGTGCCGCCACCGGGAACGTCTACGCGCGGGGTGCTCTTGAGTAGCGCTTCCGTGTACGGGTGAAGCGGCGTGCGGAGCAGCTGCGCGGTGGGCGCTTGTTCCACGATGCGCCCGGCGTACATCACAACCACGCGATCGCACAGCTCCGCCACCACGCCCAAATCATGGGTAATGAACAGGATCGACATATTGCGCTGTTCGCGCAGCGAGCGTAGCAGCTCGAGAATCTGCGCTTGAATCGTGACGTCTAACATCGTTGTCGGTTCGTCCGCGATGAGCAGCTCCGGATCACAGAGCAGCGCCATGGCAATGCACACGCGCTGACGCATGCCGCCCGACAATTCATGCGGGTACGCGCGCAGCCGCTCTGCACCCGGAATGCCCACCTGGTTCAGGATTTCGAGCATGCGGGCGCTCGCTCGCTCCCCACGCAAGTCCGTGTGCAGCTCGAGCACCTCCCCTAATTGCTGCCCGATGCGCAAATACGGGTTCAAGCTAGTCAGCGGGTCTTGAAAGATCATGCTGATGCGGTTGCCGCGCACTTTACGCAACCCTGATTCAGGTAACCCCACCAGCTCGGTTTCGCCCAGGCGAATGCTGCCCGTCAAACGCCCCGCCGGCTTCTCGAGCAAGCCGAGGATGGACAAGCTGGTCACGCTCTTCCCGCAGCCCGACTCACCGACCAACCCGACGACTTCACCCGGCCGAACGTCGAAGCTCACGCCGTCTACCGCGCGCACGGTGCGCTCGCGCGAGACGAAGCGCACCGTGAGATCGCGAACGCGCAGGCGCTCTTGCTCCATCTGACTCACGTGCGCGCCTTTGGATCGAGCGCATCGCGCAGGCCATCACCGACGAAATTCAGGCTGAGCAGCGTGGCCCCGAGGAACGTGCTCGGCCAAAACAGCAGCCACCAATACGAGCGAATCGGGTTCACGACCGCGATGCCGTCGGAGACGAGCTGCCCCCAAGAAAGCGCGACGCCCAGCCCGAGGAACGACAAGAACGACTCCAGAATGATGACCGACGGCACCATCAGCGTGCCGTAAACAACAACCACGCCCAGCACGTTGGGCAGCACATGGCGAACCAGAATGCGCAGGTCACTCGCGCCCAAGAGCTCGGCTGCGAGCACGAACTCTTGGTGGCGCAGCGTGAGCACCTGACCGCGTACGATGCGCGCCATCGTGAGCCATTGTACCAAGCCGAGCGCCAGGAACACGGGCAGCATGTCGCCGCGTGCGGTTTCCGAAAACAAGAGCATGATCAGGATGACCAGGAACATGTACGGGAGGCCATACAGGAAGTCGACCAAGCGCATCATCGCTTCGTCGGTCTTTCCGCCGTAAAACCCGGCAATCGCGCCGTAACTCACGCCGACCACGATGGACACCGCCGTTGCCGCGATGCCCACCAGCAGTGAAGTGCGCCCCCCAACCAAAACCCGAGCCAAGACGTCACGGCCGAGGGTATCGGTGCCGAACAGGTGGCCACCGGACGGCGCAAGGTTACGCAGCGCGGGGTGCGTAGTCTTTGGGTCCAGGTTGAACAGCGCGGGCAAGACCACGCATGCCAAGGTGATAGCCAACAACAAGAGCGCGCCCGCGATCGCAAAGCGATTGCACAGCAGGCGCTGCATCGCGAGCTGAAACGGGCTCTTTTGGGCACGTTGTTGGGTCATGTAGCGCGCCCCCGCACGCGCGGGTCCAGCCAGGAATAGGCCAGATCCACCAGCAGGTTGAAGAGGATGATCATGCCAAAATAGACAATCGCCGTGCCTAGGACCACGGAGTAGTCACGGTTGATGGCGCCCTTGACGAACCATTGGCCCATGCCCGGCACGGCGAACAGCACCTCGACCACGAAGGAGCCAGTCATGATGCCGGCGGCCGCAGGACCCAGGAAAGACACCACCGGGATCAGCGTGCCGCGTAGAGCGTGCCGCGCGACCACCCAGCTTTCCGGTAAGCCCTTGGCTCGCGCGGTGCGAATGAAGTCCTGCTGCATGACTTCGATCATGCCGCTGCGCGCGAGCCGCGCGATGATGGCCGCGTTCGGCAGCGCCAAGGCCATGGCCGGCATCACCAAGTGCTTCAGGCTGCCCC
>JBDTJC010000071.1:0-6784 GCA_039936055.1 Polyangiaceae bacterium
AAGCTCGCGGTTCGTCCTCGCCCAGATGCTGGCGCGAGATGTCCCACGCCTTTCGCGCGGGCTGCTCGGCAGCCGCGAAGTCGCCGCGCGAGTGAAGCACACCGCCGATGTTGTGGAAGAGGGTGGCGGACTCCAAGCTGTCGTCGCCGTGAATGGCGCGCACCTTCTCGAGCGCGCTCGAATACAGGGCCAGCGCTTGCTCGAAGCGACCCCAGTACTTGTAGAGCACCGCCAAATCGTTCTCGGCGCCCGCCGCCTCGGAGGAATCGACCCCGAACTCGCGCGCCGTAGCGAGCCCGCGCAGCAGATGCGCTTCGGCTTCGAGATAGTTGCCCTTAATTCGATGGAGTTCACCGAGCAGGGTCGCCGTCTTCAAGCAAATCCGCGCGGCATCTTCACCTGCGTGTTCTTGCCCCAACGCGTCTTCGACGCTGAGTGCCTTTTCGGCGAGCACGAGCGCCGCGGCGTGGCGCTCCCGATCGCGCTCGATTTCGACCAGGTCGTTGAGCAGGTTGGCGGCGTCGAGCGAAAGCGCACCTTCGCTGGCTTCGATCAAGATAAGTGCCTCCGACGCAGCCTGGAAGGCCTGCTCCAGCTCGCCTTGCGCCTGGAGGCTCCAAGCCAGCTCCTGCAGCTCGATGGCGCGTTCGGTGCTCATGGGTGCGCTATCAGTATCAACGCGCTGGCGCGTTGATAAATGGCATCCAGGCATTGACTCAACGTCGATGGATCCAGCGCTGCCAGGCTTTCGTCCAGAATGACGACATCCGCGCCCTGCAAGAGTGCTCGCGCCAAAAAAACTCGGCTGACCTCACCCTGCGACAAGCGCCAGCCCGTTTCCCCGACGATCTGGTGTAGCCCGCTCGGCATGCGCTTGAGTAGGCCCCCCAGGCCGAGATCCTCGCAAACTTGCTGCGCGTCGGCGTAGTCCTGCGGTGAATGCGGGAAGGCTCGCGCCAAGAGCAAGTTAAAGCCGAGCGAGCCCGAAAGCACATGATTTTCGTGATACTGCGGCGCCATCGCCACACGGCTCCGCCACGCGCGCTCGCCAAGCGTGAGCCGATCGAGCCCACCCGCGACGACGAAGCCGGAGGAAGGTTCGCGTAACCCAGCCAAGAGCGCGGCAAAAGTCGACTTGCCGCTACCAGACTCTCCTTGAAGCAGAATGCGCTCCCCGCGCGTGACGGAAAGGCTGCATCCCTTGAGCACCGGCTCGGCGCTGCCCTGGTGCCGGAACCCGAGCTCGTCGGCCCGCAACAGAGTCGTGGCGCGGCTCGTGGCCATCGTTCCTTCGGCTTCGCTTTCCTGACTTCGGACGGCGCGGAACAAAGGCGCTGCGAAACGCCAGGCGGTCCAGGCTTCGGCCCCGTAAAAAAATCCGAACGCCATGCGCTCCCAGGCCAGGCTCGCGAACAGTACTGTCCCGAGCGTGACGGCCATTAGTTCCGGGGTTGCGTTGCCAGAGGCGACGCTGGGTACCAACGCAGCTACAGCTGCGAGCGAATAGATTCTGGTCACCACCGCTATCCGGGCCAGCGAGCAGTCGAGCCTTTCGGAGACGCCAGCGTAGCTTTCGAGCTGCCGATCTTCGACTTGGTGCCATTGCGAGGGCGGTTGCTGAGCGAGTCGAGTGCGATGTGCGGACATGCTCTCGACGAGGTTACGGGTCAGCCGGAGCCGGGCGTCGGTCCACTCCGAGAGGAGCCTCGAACTTGCCACCGCAAATGCAGCGAAGAGCACTGTCGAACCGACGAGTACCGCGCACTCCAGCTTGAACGCCGCGCCCCAATACATCAGCACCGGTACCAACGAGAGTTCGAGCAAGGCGAGGGCGATTTGGAGCCCGCCACTCGCACCGACGGCCTCAATCGCCTCGGCTTCCAAGCACTCGCTCAGCGCCTGTCCGGCCCCCTGTTGCGCGATGCGCTCTGCGTCAGTGCTCAGCGCGCCAGCGAACAGGCGCTGCTTCAAGAGCCCGCCAACGCCCACCGCGATCACACCCTCAAGCCAGCGTGACAGGAAGCGCAAGGGAACCGTGCTGGCCAGCGCCAGGCCCCAGGCCACGAGCCAGCCCCGATCCAAACGCCCGGTTAGCGCGCCCGAACCGATGCTGGCCCAACTCGCCAAGAGCAGGAAGGTGGCAAGCAAATGACTGCCTAGGAGCGCGCAGCAGCG
Source organism: Polyangiaceae bacterium (assembly GCA_039936055.1). Taxonomy (GTDB): domain Bacteria; phylum Myxococcota_A; class Polyangia; order Polyangiales; family Polyangiaceae; genus PMG-095. Next base: position 2,176 of record JBDTJC010000071.1, read on the forward strand.
CCAGAGCATGCCGGCCTGTCGGAGTTCGCACCAAAAGGAAGCTTGCCGCATCAAGCCGCCGCCTTCTTCCCGCGGGCGCTCATTGGAGGGCGGCGCGAGGTGTGAGAAGTAGGCGCCAAGTCGAGCGTTCATTCAGCGATCCGCCATTTCGCTCAGCCGCCCCGAGGCCAGGCGCAGACGACGCCAGGAGGGGTCGCTGGAGATGCGCTGGCGGACCACGATCTCTTCCTCGAGCATGAGCCGGTAACGCGAGCCAGGTCTCTCCCGCAGCTCGCGCGGCGCGCCGTCTTCGACGATGCGGCCGGCGTCCATCACGAGCACGCGGGAAAATCCCAAAGTGTCGGCGATTTGGTGCGTGACGTAGAAGAGCGTTGCTTTCGCAAAGTGTCGCCGCGCCGTGGCCAGGAAGGCTTGCCGGCTCTCGTAGTCGAGGCCACGGCTTGGTTCGTCCAGAATGGCGAGGCGCACGCCGCTGCGTGCCAGGCCGCGGCCGATTCTGACCCGTTGTCCCTCACCGCCGGAAACGAGCACGCCGCCGTCGCCTAGCTCGGTCTGCAAGCCGCGCGGCAGGTGCCTCAGAATGCGCCCCAGATCGCTATCCTCGAAGACCTGAGCCATGTTCGCGCCGTTCGACTCGTTTCCATAGCGCAAGTTCTCGAACAAGCTGCTGCGAAACAAATGAACCTGCGGATCGATCCAGGCGGTCTCGCGGCGCAGCTGCGCCAGACGCGCGGCGTCGAGCGGGATATCGTCGACGCTGAGCGTGCCTTCCGCGACTGAATGCCAGCCCAAGAAGAGCCCCACTAACGAAGACTTCCCCGCGCCAGAGGCGCCGATGATGGCGATGTGCTCGCCGGGCTCCACACGCAAGCTCAGCTGACCCAGAACCCGATTACCCCCGGCAAGCACCGACACGTTCTGAAGGTCGAGCTTGACGGGCAGCGAGCTCTGCGCCAGCGGCGCCTCGAGCGGCTCGACTCCCATCGCCCCGAGCGGCTCAAGCAATCGCAGCAGCGAGTTTTTAATGCTCGGGAGAGTGCAAGCGAGGGTTGCAATCTGACTGCCAAGCGCAGGAATGGAGCAGGCCCAGTACACCAGCAGCAGCAGCCCCGAGGGATTGGCGAGTAGCTGGACCTGTCGATAGACCAACCAGAGCACGGGCGCGAGCGTCAACGCCAACTGCAAGGAGTCTATGCCTGCAAACAAGAACTGCTGCCGTAGCCCTGCCGCGGCCCACGCCTCAAGCCGCTCACCGTGAGCCGTCCGCAAAGCCCTCGCGGCCGCGTGTGCCTTGATGGCTCGAGCTCCAAGCAGCGCATCGAGCTGGAAGCGGCTCAATGAGCCTGCCACTTCACGAAATCGCAGATCCCGCTCCAGAAAAAGCGGTTGAGCCAACACTGGCACCACGCACGCCGCCAGCGCGGCACTGCAAGCGAGCGCGGCAGCGCCGGGATAGAGCCACGCTATGCCAACGACCGTGATGACCAACGTCGCTGCGAGTCGCAGCAGCTCACCCGCGATGGCCGGCAGCTCGCGAACCGAGCGTACCGAGTGCGCGCGCGAGGCCATATCCGAAATCAAACGCGACTGGAAATAGCGATCCTCAAGCCGGGGCACCTTGAGTAGAAAGCGCGCCCGTAAAGCAACCTCGATGTGCCTGCCGAGCCGCAATAGCCCCAAGGTGGTCGGCCACTTCAGCAGCAGCAAACCACCCAGAAATCCGAGCGCCAGAGCGAGTGCCGCGAGGCGCTGACCGGCGAACACGAGATGGCGAGCAGGATCCATCAGCGTCCGAAACAGCAAGGCCTCAAGCACCGCCCCGAGCGCTGCGCCACCGACACCGAGCCCCAATGAGATCGGCAATCCTCCGACCTCCCGCACCATACCCCACAGGAGAGACCACGGCCGCGGTGGTGGCTCGCTCCGCACCCGAGCCAGGGGCTCAGGCAACGCTTCGGGCGAAAAATCCGGCGTCAGACCGAGCGCCGACACCAGCACGGCTCCACGGATGCTCACCTCGGAGGGCACGCTCTCGCTCGGGCGAATGGCCCAGAACCGTTCGGGGATCTGGTCGGTGTGGGCGGCGCAGAGCGCGAGGAATTCCTCGACTTCTGCGCGCGCTCGCAGCTTACCTGCAACCTGCAGGGCGCCCGCGGCCCTCAGCGCCGCATCCTGCTGCGCTCGATTTTCCCAGATGCGCGGCGCCGCGCCGAGCGCTGCCATGCGCTCCACGAGACCGGCCGCAAAGGGCGCCGACTGCGCCCACTCCTGCCAGTCGCTGGCCGCGACTGTCTGCTCGTGCACGAACAGCGACTCAAGAAAGCGTCGCCGAGGCACCCAGACCCGCCCCGCTGCGGGATCCATCAACTGCACCCAGGGCCCCAGTGAGCGCCACAGCACCACGAAGTGCGGCGATCCGTCCGGCAAGCGCACGACTACGATTGCCGGTAAGGCACCCGACGCTTCAAGCAGCACCGTGTCGGCGGGGAGCATGCGCTGTTCGGCCTGCATCCCGAGCGCCTGCGCAACCTCCTCCAGCGCATCGATCGAGGTGCCGTCAACGTCCGTTTGACATAACTCGCGCAGACGACCGTACGAGAGATAGATGCGCATGCCTCCGAATAGAGCCTTCAGAGCTGCCGGCCCGCAGTCCATCGCAGAGGTTTGCACCACCTCGGGGATCAGCAGGCGCCGCCTCATGGATTTGTGGTCAGCCACTGGCCAGCATTGCGCAGCGAAAGCTCCAAAGGTGACAGACGCTCCAACGTCACCTCAAGCGAACCGGGCATGCCATGCTCGAGCTTGCCGCGAAAGCTTGAGCCGACGTCGAGCCGCGACTCGACGCGCACCGTTCCGTCGCGGACCTCCTCAGCGACCCGGGTAACCCTGGTCGACACCGAGCCAAACTCCGCCCAAGGAAACCCTTCCAGACGCAGACGCGCCTTTTGCCCCGCTCGGATGCGCCCAAATGCCGCCTCAGGTGGGTACTGGGCCACCACCAAGTAGTCGCCCACTGGCACGATGGAGCAGAGCTTCTCCCCCTCCGTCACGACGTACCCTTCGTAAATCATGGCGGCCTCTCCGACGCGCCCATCGATCGGCGCGCGAATCTTGCGGCGCTCTATCTCGTAGCTCAGGCGGGCGACCTCGATGTCGAGTGTTGCGCGGTCTGCGTCGAGCGTGGCGACGTCGGTTTGCAGTCGATCGATTCGGACCATCGACTCGCGCGCTCGCGTGGCCTGCTGCTGCGGCACCCGCTCGGCGGCTATCCCCAGGCGGTCGACCGACAAGCGCCGCAGCTCTGCTTCGGCCTGACCCTTTTCCAGATCTCGCCCGGGCGAAAGTCCGGCTTCCTTCAACTGCCCGAGTCGCGACAGCTCTTGGTCCGCGACTCGCGCCGCAACCTCCGCTTCACGGACTAGACCCTTGGCTTCCGTTGCACCGAGCTGGGCTTCGGCCTCTTCTTCAGTGCTTACCGCGCGCTCGGCAGCAATTTGCGCGTTTAGGTGGGCGAGCTTTGCCTGCAACCCTTCCGCGCGAGTTCTCTCCCGGCGCATCAGCAGCTCCTCGGCCTCGGAATCGAGCTCGATCAGGATGTCGCCGCGCACTACCTGCTGCCCCAAAGTCAGATGGACATTGACGACGCGGGCGAGCAGCGGTGACGCCACGGGATGGCTTCGGCTGGTGAGCTCGATCCGAGCCTGCGACGAGACTTCATAGAGTGAGACGCGCCCCAACACGAACCACGCAACCCAAGCGCACAGGAGCGTGATCGCGAGAACCGAAATCCACCGTCTGGCGGCGCGCCTTTCCGCCAACAATCGCGAGAATGTGTGAGCAAAGGCCGTCATGGAACTGATGGCACGGGGTCATTCCAGATGAAAACGGGCACCCGCCACTGAGGACAGGTGCCCGTTCTTCGCAATCTCGACTCGCCGAACTAGCGCACGCAAACAGCGTGATTAATAGCGTTCAATCCACCGGCTTTGATTTTCGTCTTGGTCTTCATGCGTTTCCCTTTCGCAAACCCACTGCGATTCAGCAGGACGACGAAGGGTACAGTGGCTTCGCCCTTCGTCGCAAGTAGAAGTTGGCAGCGAGGCCGGGATCGCAGTCACGCTTAATCGATCAATGAAGCGCCGGTGTTGCGTTGCGCAAACGCGGCTTGTCCCCGACATATAGAGTCCGCCATCTACCCTGCTCGCTACTTGCAGGTCCGTCGCCGAATCGCCCCATTGGGGAAATAGGTAGTCGGAACGTATCGCGACGGAAACCACGCGCCGTCGCTCGGTTGCTGGAAAGGAAGGCGACGAAGCCCGACGCGCTCCCGAGATAGAGCGAAACGGACACAACCTCGGGCGGCCCGACTACGTAGACTGTCACCGAAATCGTTGCTGTTTATGTGTCCGGCGTGGTTTGTGGTGGCTACATCGCTGATCCGCGCGGTCACGCGGCAGGCCGGTAGTCGTTGTGGAGTCCGCCGAGTATCGGGATAGCGACCACGTTGGCGCCTGCGCTGTACGAGGTGCTATTTGACGGAATCGGCACCTGCTGGGCGATGCCTTGATGGGGCCTCGCGCAGTTGAAATAGTCGAAGGCGTATTCTTGC
>JBDTJC010000072.1:0-3137 GCA_039936055.1 Polyangiaceae bacterium
CTTCGCGCTTGCTGCTCACGTACGTGGTGCCCGTGGTGCCGCTGTGCACGTGGTGGGACGGCGTGGTCTCGTGCTTGCGCGCGTACAGCCCCGAGGAATTGCAGCGCTTGGTCGCTTCGCTGCCCGAAAACAACTACGTCTGGGACATCGGTCGGCTGCCGGTACCCGGCGCGCCGACCAGTCTGATCTATTTGATCGGCTATCCGCGAACCCGAACCGTCACTTCGTGACGTTGTCGCGGCCCAGGGCGTGCGTGAGCTCAACGCGCGCGATGCGCACGTCCACGTGGGAGTTCACGACTTCCAGGCGCGCGCGCGTGAGGTCTGTTTCGGCGTCGGTCACTTCTACGATGGTGGCTTTGCCGGCGCGGTACAGCTCGCGGCGCACGCGGTAGTTTTCTTCAGCGGCGGCTAGGCCTTCACGCGAGGCTTCCAGGCCGAAACTGGCTTCGGCCAGGGCGTTGATGGCTTGGTTGGTCTCGAGGCGCAGGCCGTTCTTGAGGGCGCCGCGCTTGGAGGCGACGACGTCCGCGTTGGCTTCGGAGACCTTGGATTGCGCGGTCGCGCCTAAGATGTCGGTGGGCGTCCACGTGAGCGTCACGCCGGCGTTCCAGGTGGGGTGCCAAGTGTCGGCTGGGGGCGCGTAGCGCGAGTTGGGATTGGCGTAGTTCGCGTCTGCGTGCGCATCCAGGCGCGGGTAAGCGCCGGCGCGCGCGGCCGAAGCTTGTTCGCGGAGCGCGGCTTCGCTCTCGCCGAGTTGCTTCACTTCTAAGCGTTTTTCGAGCGCTTCGGCGTAAGCGGTGTCTGGGTTGCTGGGCGCGTCGAAGGGCGGCAGATCCGCGAGAATGTTTTCGCCGATCTCGTAGTTCACATTCGAGGCGTCGCCCATGGACACGCGCAGCTGCTGCGTGGCCTGGGACACGATGTTCGCCCAATGCGCAACGGTGAGCTCAGCGCTCTTCTCTTGGCTCACGGTGCGCAGTACGTCCGCGCGCGAGACCAAACCGGCGTCGAAGGCGTTCTTCGCGTCCATCGCGTGACCGCGTGCGGCTTCCAGCGCTTGCTCGGCCACGTAGCGCGCGCCCTGCGCCCGGATCCACTGGTAGTAGTACACGCGCGCGTCACGGGCGACCGACAAGCGCGTGGCTTGTTCGTCGAATTTAGCGGCATTTTTGCCGTGATTCGCGCCGGCCATCGCGTTCGAGAGGCGCAGCACGTAATCCGAGATGGGGACGTTGAGCTGGGCTTCGAGGTTGTAGTTGTTGGGGATGACGGGGAAGAGTTGGTCGATGTTGAACGGGCCGACCATTCCTTGATGAAATTTGTTGAGTCGCGTGTAGCTCGCAATCAACGTGAGCTTCGGCAGAAACTGCGCCGTCGTTGCATCTACCTCGGCGTCCGCCGCCGCGATGCTCTTCTGCTTGCCCGTCACGTCTACGTTGTTCACGAGCGCGCGCTGCGCCGCCTGATCCGCCGTGAGTCCGTTACCGGTTTGCATCGAAGCGAGCTTCGCCTCCAAGCTCGTGGTCACTTTGCTCACCGGGGCGTCTGGGCCTGATGCGCCAGCCGGCGCCGGGGGCGGCGCGAGGGTCGTCGGGATCGGGCGCTGGGCGGCGGGAGCCGCGGCCGGCGCAGCGGCGGGCGCGGTTTGCGCGAGTGCGAACGAGCTCGCGAACACCAAGACGAAGGGGGCGGCGTAAGTGGACGGGCGACGGAACATAGCGGCTGGACTCCTGAGAGGCGGTGTCTCGAATTTTGCGGTGGGTATGGGGCCCGGGAGGCGGTTGTCGAGGCGGCTCGGGACTTCTACACGGTTTTTGACAAAACCACAGATTCCGGGGCCGGATTTGGGGCGGAGGGCGGGGGGACCGAGTCGCCCTTTTCGGGCGGCAGCTGCTGCAGGCAGCGGATCAACTCAGGTGTGCCGGCGCCCGTGATGACCATCCAGCGCAGCTCTCGCAGCCGCTTTTTCAGGTCGGGCTTGTTGGTCTCACGCACCAGTTGGCGCGCAAAGCGGTCGTAGCCTCCGGCGATGAACGCCGCTGCCACTTCTACGTCGAGATTCTGGCGGTAGATGCCGGCGCTCACGCCCTGGCGGAGCAGCGCCGCGGTTTCATCCTGCGCGTACGTCGCAAAGTGCTCGATCAAGTGCTGGTAGTCCGCTGAGCGTCCCCCCTCGAGGGTGATGCGCATCAGCGCGCGGTTCTTCCAAATGAACTCGAACATGGCCAGGTCGCGCGCGAGCCACATTTCCAGCGCGTGCTCGAAGCCCTGATCCAACGCGGGCAACGTGGTCTGCTTGGCTTCCCCGATGCGCGATTGCAGATGCGCCAAAACCTCGGATAGCAGCTCTTTGAACGCATCCCCCTTGCTGTCGAAGTGCAAGTAGAAGGCGCCCTTGGATAGGCCCGCTTGGGTCGTGATGTCCTCAACCTTCGCGCGGTCCAGACCCTTCTCCGAAAAGACTCGCTCGGCTGCTTCGAGCAGGCGGCTTTTGGCGTGGGGATCACTCGGTCTGGGCACAGGACTCCAATTATCACTGACCCGTGGTTAGTGACTTGGGGGTCAATATTGCGCTGAGGCCTCGATCGTCAAGCGTCTAGGTTTCTCGGACTGAGCTCGCCAAGCCCTTGGAATTGCTGTACTAGCGGTCGAAACGCTGCAATTCGGCGGAGAACCCGCCCAGATCCACCGCTTCGTGGCGCGTCACGCGCAGGCCCAAACGGCGCGCGCTGGCGGCGGTTTGGTCGGGCAAGGGCGACAGCCACACGAGGCGACCACCGGGTGCCAAGGAGCGCGCCGCGTTGGCCAAGAAGGCATCCAGCAACGTGGCGAGCGTGCCGTCGCGCGCGACGCGGCGACCCATGGGCGGATTGCTGATGATGAGCGACACGTTGCGCACGCGGTGACTGCGCGCGTCGGCTTTCGTCAGTTTGAGCGTGAGTTTGGCGCGCTCGGCGTTGGCGCGCGCGGCATCCAGCGCGGCGGTCTCCATGTCCGAGCCGTGAAGCTCGCGGAACGGACCCAAGAGCCCGCGTTCAATCAGTTCCAGCCCGCTGCCCACGAACGGATCCCAGACGATGTCTTCTGGTTGTGCGCCGGCCACGCGCGCGAGGGCCGCGGCGAGCGTCGGGTGGG
>JBDTJC010000073.1:0-2547 GCA_039936055.1 Polyangiaceae bacterium
AGCGCGTGTAAAACGGAGGCGTCGGATACAGCGAGCGCGCGTAGCGGTAGGGCATCGCCGCGCTGCGGTCCGGCCGAACTCGAGCAAATTGCGCCACCGGGTGATTCGGGTCGAGCGTCGCCGACGGGCCAACGCACACATACCCCTCGGGCATGATGCGATAGAAACCAGCTTTACAACCTTCGCGACCGGCGGGTTCCGCGTCGCGCCGCACTTGAGCGCCAGCTCGCAGGTAACCTAACTTGGCCGACTTGAAGCTCGGGCGTTCGTAAATCAACGTCTCACGCGCGATCGCCACGAGCAACCGGTCGGGCTCGACGATCGGCCCCTCCTCGCGCAGCGAAGTCGGAGCGTCTTGCTCGTCCGGCGCGTCGTCGGGGTTGTCCGCCTCGGGCTCGGCGGGTGCTTCGGGTTCCGGCGTTGCCTCCGGCACAGGCGCGACCGGCGCCGCTGCGACCGCGTGCGGCACGGTCACCGCAAGCACTGCAGCCGCGGGAGGCGCCGGAATGCTCAGCGTCGCCACCGGCGGCGCGGCGCCGCCACCCTCGCGCAACGGACGCGCAAACTCACCGGCTGAACAGGAGGAAAACGCGCCCATGCCCAAAGCGACGAGAGACAGCAGGCGCACGCTTGGCATCCCCTCAGCCGTTATCGGGGATGAGCGCCCTGGGCCAAGTTTGTGCCCGACAAATAGCGAAGAATGCTGGTAATTCGAAGTCGCCCAGGGTGCGTGGTACATTTCTGGATGGCAGAGTCGCTGGAATCGCTGAGCGCGGTCGGGACGCTACTCAGCGAACAAGAAGGATTGATTCAGCAGGCAGTGCGGCGCTTCGTGCGCGAGCGCTACCTGCCGCGTGCCGCCCAACTGTTCGAAGACGAAGTCTTCCCCCGCGATCTCATCCCGGAGCTGGCGGGGCTCGGGGTGCTGGGCGCCAGCATCCAGGGCTACGGCTGCGCGGGCATGAGCCCGGTCGAGTATGGCCTCGTCCTGCAAGAGCTCGAATACGGAGATAGCGGCCTACGCAGCTTCGTCAGCGTGCAGGGCTCGCTCGCAATGTCGGCCATTGCTGCATTCGGTGACGAGGCGCAGAAAGAACGTTTTTTGCCGCGCATGGCGCGGGGCGAATGCATCGGCTGCTTCGGGCTCACCGAACCGGATAGCGGCTCGGATCCTGGTTCAATGAGGACGCGCGCCCGACGCGACGGCTCCGACTACGTTCTATCCGGCACCAAGATGTGGATCACGAACGCGCCCTTCGCGGATGTGGCCGTAGTCTGGGCCAAGCTCGACGACAGCGCGGAGTCAGTCAGCGGGTTCCTCGTCGAGCGCGGGATGAAGGGCTTCGAGACCCCGCTCATTCATGGAAAAATGAGCCTGCGCGCCAGTGAAACAGGCGAAATCGTGCTCGATGAATGCCGCGTACCGGCCGAGAATTTGCTCCCCGGCAAACGCGGTCTGGGCGCACCGCTGCGCTGCTTGGACGAGGCGCGCTTCGGCATTGCATGGGGCGCGCTGGGTGCGGCTAAAGCCTGCTTCGACGCAGCCCTCTCCTACACGGCTGAACGCATTCAGTTCGGTAAGCCCGTCTCGAGCAAGCAGCTAGTGCAAGCTGAGCTCGTGCACATGGCATCCGAGCTCGTGAAGGGTGAGGTGCTCGCGCTTCACTACGGCCGACTCAAGGAAAAGAACGGCAGGCTACTGCCCGAGCAAGTCTCGCTCTGCAAACGCAACAACGTGGCCATCGCGCTCGACTGCGCGCGGCGCTCGCGTGCGTTGCTCGGCGCGAATGGCATCTTGCTAGAGTACCCGGCGATCCGCCACATGTTGAACCTGGAGAGCGTGTACACATACGAGGGCACACACGAGATCCACACGCTCGTGCTCGGCAAAGCGCTGACGAAGCAAAACGCTTTCTAGTTTGTTTGGGGCCGGGGCCGGGGCCCCAAAATCGGGGATGGGGCCCCGCTGGATTACGCGCTTCGTGATCCAGAAGAGGGGCACTCCAGCGGGTGCGGGGGAGAATCCACCGACGAGGGCGTGCTCCTGCGCGGCTCAGCCGGCAGGTTCCACTTCGGAAGCCGGCGTTTTTAGCCCCATTCCGACGATGAACACTTCCGAGCTCACATTGCGGGTGCCCTCAGGGCGAATCACCTGCACGCGCTCGTAGCGAACACCAGCCACTTTGCGGGCCGCTTGGAAGTCGTTACTCATGAAAATCTTGGCGACGAAATGCGAGCCCGGCTTACCGAGCGCGAGCGCGACGTCCAAGGCGCGCATGCACAACTCGAAGCTGTACGCCTGATCTCGAACCTTGGTGCCAGAAGTGTTGGGCGCCATGTCACTCAACACGATGTCGTACGGGGCAAACGCAGCCAGCGCTGCGTTGTCCAGCGTGAGGGCGTCGCCTTGCGCGACCTTCACGTTGGGCGGAAACGCTTGCCCTATCTCCTGCAGGTCGATCGCCAGCACTCGCCCGCCCGGACCGACTTTCTGGCTCGCGTACAGCGACCACGAACCGGGCGCGGCACCCAGGTCCAAGACCTTCT